>NCET01000491.1 GCA_002280815.1 Flavobacteriales bacterium 32-34-25
TTAGACAATAAAGATGTTCTGTTGATTGTGGACCGAATTGTAGTTAAAGACGAAGAAGAATTCTACAACCGTCTTGCCGATGCGGTACAAACTGCTTTTTACGAAGGAAAAGGAATCTGCTATTTGCAAGAATTAAATTCAGACAAGCGATTTGATTATTCGAATAATTTTGAGTTGGACGGAATTACGTTCTTAGAACCGAATCTCCATTTGTTCAGTTTCAACAATCCTTATGGAGCTTGTCCTAGCTGTGAAGGTTATGGAAACATCATCGGGATTGATGCCGAATTGGTAGTTCCAAACACTAGTTTATCGGTTTTTGAAAATGCTATTTTCCCTTGGCGTGGTGAAAGCATGAGTTGGTTTAGAGACGAATTAGTCAACAAAGCTTACAAATTTGATTTCCCTATTCACAAACCGTACTTTCAATTAACTGAAGAGCAAAAAGAATTAATTTGGACTGGAAACTCCTATTTTCAAGGTCTTAATGATTTTTTCAAAGAACTTGAAGAGAAAAATTATAAGATACAAAATCGCGTGATGTTGTCCCGTTACCGTGGAAAAACCAAATGTCAGACTTGCAAAGGAAAACGCCTGCGTGTAGAATGCGTGTAGAAGCTTCTTACGTTAAAATAAATAACAAAACCGTTTCTGATTTAGTCGATTTACCTATTAAACATTTGGTAGATTTCTTTAAAAATTTAGAATTAGACGAATACGAAAAACAAATTGCCAAAAGATTATTAGTCGAAATCAACAATCGTTTGTCCTTTTTAACCGAAGTTGGTTTGGATTATTTAACGTTGAATCGAAATTCGTCCACACTTTCCGGAGGAGAATCGCAACGTATCAACTTAGCGACTTCGCTTGGTAG
Source organism: Flavobacteriales bacterium 32-34-25 (assembly GCA_002280815.1). Lineage (GTDB taxonomy): Bacteria > Bacteroidota > Bacteroidia > Flavobacteriales > Flavobacteriaceae > Flavobacterium. Next base: position 875 of record NCET01000491.1, read on the forward strand.
TAGTTTAGTAGGATCAATGTATATTTTGGACGAACCCAGTATTGGTTTACACCCAAAAGATAGCGAACGTTTGATAAAAGTTTTATTGTCACTACGTGATTTAGGAAATACTGTAATTGTGGTAGAACATGATGAAGATATCATGAAAGCCGCCGATATGATTATCGACATTGGACCAGAAGCAGGAACTTTTGGAGGCGAATTAGTGGCTCAAGGGAATTTTGAAGAAATACTAAAATCGACTTCCCTAACTTCAAAATACCTGAACGGAGATTTAGAAATTGCAGTTCCTAAAAGACGCCGCCCTTTTAAAAATTTCATCGAAATAAAAGGTGCACGAGAAAACAACCTTCAAAATATTGATGTTACATTTCCGTTGGACATACTCACAGTAATTACAGGAGTTTCTGGAAGTGGAAAAAGTACGCTAATCAAGAAAATCCTGTTTCCTGCAATGCAGAAGAAACTAGATAATGCGGGAGAAAAAGCAGGTCAATTTACTGAAATATCAGGTTCTTTTTCTCACATCAAACACATTGAATATGTGGATCAAAATCCGATAGGTAGAAGTTCGCGTTCAAATCCGGTGACGTACATTAAAGCTTATGACGACATCAGAGAATTATATGCCAAGGAAAAACTATCTAAAATAAGAGGATACCAAGCCAAACATTTTTCTTTTAATGTAGATGCTGGTCGTTGCGAAACTTGTAGCGGCGAAGGAACGATCAATGTGGAAATGGTTTTCATGGCTGATGTCCAATTGCCATGTGAAACTTGTAATGGAAAACGCTTTAAAAAAGAAGTACTCGAAGTGGCTTTTGAAGGCAAAAATATCAACGATATTCTAACCATGACCATTGATGATGCGGTACACTTTTTTGAAACCAACAAGCAAACTAAAATCACTCAAAAACTAAAACCACTGCAAGATGTTGGTTTAGGTTATGTACAGTTAGGGCAATCTTCTTCTACCCTTTCTGGTGGTGAAGCGCAGCGTATCAAACTGGCTTCTTTTCTGGTAAAAGGCGCTACTAAAGAAAAAGCCTTATTTGTTTTTGATGAACCTACCACTGGCTTGCATTTTCATGATATCAAAAAACTATTAGCTTCTTTTGAAGCCTTGATAGAAAAAGGACATTCATTGCTAGTAATCGAACACAATCTTGACCTGATTAAATGTGCCGACTGGATTATTGATTTAGGTCCTGAAGGAGGAGAAAACGGAGGACAATTATTAGCTTTAGGAACTCCTGAAGAAATTGTAAAAAACAAAAAATCGATTACCGCTAAATACCTAAAAGAAAAGCTATAAAAACAGAAAACTCCGCCTTTTTATCGAGACGGAGTTTTTTTTTATTTTAACCATAACATTTTTCTT
>NCET01000492.1 GCA_002280815.1 Flavobacteriales bacterium 32-34-25
TTTGTAAACTCTATGTCCGAATCCCATTAATCTAAATGGATCGTTTTTATCTTTTGCTTTAGCTAAATACTTATTTGTATCTCCACCGTTTTGGTGAATCTCTTCTAACATTTCTAATACCGCTTGGTTAGCACCTCCATGTAAAGGTCCCCACAAAGCAGAAACTCCAGCAGAGATAGAAGCAAATAAACCAGCGTGAGAAGAACCTACCATTCTTACTGTAGAAGTAGAACAGTTTTGCTCGTGATCAGCGTGAAGAATAAACAATTTATCTAAAGCTTCAGTTACAATAGGGCTTAATTTATAAGGTTCTGTAGGCAATTCAAACATTAATCTCATAAAGTTTTCTACATATCCTTTAGTATTATCGTAATAATTTAAAGGATAACCCATAGATTTTCTATAAGTCCAAGTTGCGATAACCAAGAATTTACCCATAGTTTTACAAACTGCCTGGTACAATTCTTTTTCATTCTCAACATTAACTGATTTTGGATTGAAGGCTGTCAATGCACTTGTCAAAGCTGCTAAAACCCCCATTGGATGTGCAGTTTTTGGGAAGCCATCAATGATACCTTTCATTTCCTCATTTACTAAGGTATGTTTTCTAATATCTGTTTCAAATTGTTCTAATTGAGCAGCCGTTGGTAATTCACCAAAAATTAAAAGATAAGAAACTTCTAAAAAGTTAGCTTGATCCGCTAAATCTTCGATAGCATATCCTCTATAACGTAAAATCCCTAATTCTCCATCTAGGAAAGTAATCCCACTAGTACAAGAACCTGAATTTTTAAAACCTGGATCAATAGTAATTGCCCCTGTTAAATCTCTTAATTTGTTAATATTGATCGCTTCTTCGTTCTCACTTCCTTTAATAACAGGAAACTCATACTTCTTACCATCAATTTCTAATATAGCTGTTTTTGACATAATAATTTGAAATAAATCTTTACACTTAATAATTTACCAAATCTAAGGATAATAACATTAATTAAAAAGGGAAAAAACTAGTGATATTGTTAAATTTGAAAAAAAAAGCCACTCTTTTAGTAAGAGTGGCTTTCAAAAGGCAACAAATTATTAACCTTATTTTATTTTAAATGCTTTTTTTCCAGGAAAATAAGCTGTATTTCCTAATTCTTCTTCAATTCTAATCAATTGATTGTATTTAGCCATACGATCAGAACGTGAAGCGGAACCTGTTTTAATTTGACCACAGTTTAAAGCTACTGCTAAATCAGCGATAGTATTATCTTCAGTTTCTCCTGAACGGTGAGACATTACTGAAGTATATCCTGCATTTTTAGCCATATTAACTGCTGCAATAGTTTCAGTTAAAGTACCAATTTGGTTTACTTTGATAAGGATTGAGTTAGCAATTCCTTTTTCGATACCAGTTGACAAACGCTCCACATTAGTAACAAACAAATCATCACCTACTAATTGAACTTTATCTCCAATTTTTTCAGTTAATAATTTCCAACCTTCCCAGTCATTTTCATCCATACCGTCTTCGATAGAGATAATCGGGTATTTAGTTGTTAAATCAGCTAAATATTCAGCTTGTTCAGCAGAAGTTCTAACTTTTCCAGTTTCTCCTTCAAATTTAGAGTAATCGTATTTTCCGTTTACATAAAATTCAGCAGAAGCACAGTCAAGAGCAATCATAATTTCGTCACCAAAAGTATAACC
>NCET01000115.1 GCA_002280815.1 Flavobacteriales bacterium 32-34-25
AAAAGCAGTTTGTACCGCATCGGCAAGACGGTTGTAGAATTCTTCTTCGTCTTTAACTACAATTCGGTCCACAATCAACAGAACATCTTTATTGTCTAACGAATGTTGGTCTGTCACTTCGAGCGAAGTCGAGAAGTCATCGAGACGCACCGTTTCATTATTGACTAATATTCGGGAAAAACCTTGTTGAAGCAACACTTTTAATTTGTCTTCCAGTTGTCTCCCTTCTTCCAGGTGAATAGGAGCTAGAAGCAGCCATTTGCTGTTGATTTCCAGATTTTTGACATCATTAATCACATCCGAAACCGTATTTTTTTTGACTTCACGACCCGAAACCGGAGAAAATGTTCTTCCTATTCGGGCATACAATAATTTCATGTAATCGTAAATCTCAGTCGAAGTTCCTACTGTAGAACGCGCATTTGTAGTATTTACTTTTTGTTCAATAGCAATGGCAGGAGCAATTCCTTTGATGTATTCTACTTTTGGTTTGTCTAATCGTCCAAGAAATTGTCTCGCATAGGACGATAAACTTTCTACATAGCGGCGTTGTCCTTCGGCGTACAAAGTATCAAATGCTAAACTGGATTTTCCGGAGCCCGAAAGACCAGTAATTACCACTAATTTATTGCGGGGAATGACAACATCGAGGTTTTTTAAATTGTGTACCTGAGCTCCTTTGATGATGATATTTTTCTTGGGATCTATTTTAGAAAAGTCAACTTGCATAAAAAATATTGGATTTTTACAAAAGTAATCATTTTATAACTGGGAAACAGAGGTGAACAAATCCTAAATTTAGTTAAAATGAGCAGCTTTTGGATGGAGTTGAGTAAATTAGAATTGTGGAATTATTAAGTATTTATTTTTCAACAACTAATTGGATTTAGTTTTAAATTTACAATAGACCAAAAAAAGACTTAGCCTTGAAAACAAACATTATTCTCTTATTTTTTATTTTTTCTATTGCGGTTTTCTCACAAGATTTACCTCCTATTGTGAAATATGTTCCAGCTACTTACGGAGCAGGAAACCAAAACTGGATGATTTCTCAGGATCAAAATCAATTTGTGTTTTTTGCCAACAATGAAGGACTTTTAGAATTTAATGGTTCGTATTGGAAATTATATCCTTCTCCTAATGAAACCATTATCAGGTCAGTAAAAGTAATTGGCGACCGAATTTATACAGGAAGTTATATGGAATTTGGTTTTTGGAAACGAAAATCAGATGGTTTGTTGGAATACAAGTCTTTAAGTAGATCCATAAAAGCTAAAATTTTAGATGATGAGCAATTTTGGAATATATTAAGTTATGATTACTGGGTTGTTTTTCAGTCTTTGAATCGGATTTATATTTATGATACACAAAATAATAGTTTTAAAATTATTGCGCCCAGTGCTAATATTATTAAAGCTTTTAAAACAAAGAATGCTTTTTATTATCAAACCAATAACGAAGGATTGTTTGAAATTGAAGGAGGAAAGAGCAAATTAATTTCAGCTCATCCTGATTTGAAAAAAAATCGAATTGTAAATGTTTTTGAACAAGGAGACGAACTTTTGATTTTAACTCAAGGAGCAGGTTTTTATACTCTTTCAGGTAAAGAATTAAAGGAATTTTCAACCGAAATTGATGTTAATTTTGCCGACGAAAGTGTCTATAGCTGTGAGTCATTGTCTAATGGCGGCTATGTTATAGGAACGGTTTCAAACGGTATTTTTATCATAACCAAAGAAGGAAAAAAGAAATACCATATCTCTCAAAAGAAAGGTTTGAGTAATAATACCGCCTTATCGTTGTTTGAGGATAAAGAAAAAAATCTCTGGATTGGTCTTGATAATGGGATTAATTGTATCAATCTCAATTCGCCTATACAAAGTTATGTTGATGATTCGGGAGTTTTAGGTACGGTTTATACTTCGCAATTGTACAATGGAAAATTATATGTAGGAACTAATCAGGGGTTGTTTTACAAGGATTATCAAAGTAATGACGAATTTCAATTTATAAGCGGAACAAAAGGGCAGGTTTGGTCCTTGTATATCTATGATGGTACCTTGTTTTGCGGACATGATTTAGGAACTTTTGTGGTAACAAATGGAAGTGTCAAAAATATATTTTTGCAGTCAGGAACATGGAATTTTGTTAGAGTTCCCGGAAATAAAAATCTTTTGTTGCAAGGGAATTATTATGGTATTTCGGTTTTAGAGAAAAAGGGTAACGAATGGTTTTTTCGAAATAAAATCAAGGGTTTTGATTATTCTTCTAAATATTTTGCCATTACCAAGGATTTGGAAATTTATGTAAGCCACGAATACAAAGGCGTTTTTAGATTAGAAACCGATGCTAAACTTCAGGGAGTTAAAAGAGATTTTACTTATAAAAATCCAAAAAAAGGTAAAAATGCCAGTCTGGTTCAGTTTGACAATGCCATTTATTATGCGAATAGAGAAGGTGTTTTTAAATTAAATAACGCTACAAAAGAGTTTCATAAAGAGCCTGTTTTGAGTTCGGTTTTTGAAAAAGACGAATATACTTCGGGTAAAATGATTGTAGATAATTCTAATAAAATATGGTTGTTTTCCAAGAATTACATTAGTTATTATGCTTCTAATAAGTTGATTAATAAGCTAAAAAGAAACAGTATTCCTATTCCTGCGTCTTTGACAAATTCCATGTTAGGCTATGAGAATATTACTCAATTATCGCCTTCTACTTATTTTTTTGGAACTACTGACGGTTATTATACGATGAATATTAACGAATTGGCTTTCGAAAATTATAAAGTTTCTATTTCAAATATTAGTAGTAATACGCTAAATGGATCAGTGAAAACCAATCCAATTCTGGCGGAAGGTCAATTTTCACATGATGAAAACAACCTTACTTTTTCGTACACCGTAGCCGAGTATAATAAATATATTAATGTGGAGTACCAATATATTTTAGAAGGTTTTCAGGATCAATGGAGCGATTGGAATGTAAGGCCGTCAGTTAATTTTAAGAATTTACCATCCGGAGATTATGTTTTTAAAGTGAAGGCAAAATTGGCTAATTCGAATCTGGAAAACACAGTAACTTATCGTTTTACGATTTTAAAACCCTGGTATGTTACTAATTTGGCTATTGTTATTTATATTCTTTTAGGATTTATATCCATTCGATTAATTCATAAAGAATACAATAAATATTATCAACGTCAGAAAGAAAAACTGATTGAAGAAAATAATTTGTTATTAGAAATAAAAGAATTGGAAAACGAACAACAATTGATGCGCTTGAAAAATGAACAATTGTCTCAGGATGTGGATGAAATCAATAAAGAGCTTGCTGCTTCTGCTATGAGTTTAAATAGTAAAAATGAACTATTAGCCTTTATTCAGAAAGATTTAAAAAACAATGAAGAAAGTGATAGCCGAAGTATTAAAACCGTAATTTCTACTATCAACAAGAATATTACTGGAAAAGATTCTTGGAGTATTTTTCAGGAAGCTTTTAATAAAACTGATAAAGATTTCCTTAAAAAAATGAAAGAGGCATACCCTTCCTTAACTGCCAATGATTTGCGATTATGCGCTTACTTACGACTCAATTTGTCTTCAAAAGAAATAGCTCCATTGTTGAATATATCGGTACGAAGCGTTGAGATAAAAAGATACCGTTTGCGTAAAAAAATGGATTTATCACATGAACAAGGCTTGGTTGAGTATATTTTGACTGTATAGCTGACCTTTACAAAGACAGTAAAAACTATACATTACCACAACATTTGCTAAATATTGTGGTTTTTTTGTGTTTTTTAATAAAAATTTAAGGATTCATTATTTCTTATGTTTTCTTGTTTTTGTTGAATTATTGATAAATAAAAGTGTTTTTATTTTTGTTGTATGTTTTTTGTATGGGTTATTTTTAATGAATTAGCGTTTTAAGGTTATAATTTTATAATTCACAATAAAAACACAAACTATATGAAATCAAATTATCTATTAATTGTTTTTCTAATGTTTTCTACTTTGGGTTTCTCGCAAAGTTTTGATATTGGAGGAACTGTAAAAGAAAAAAGTTCTGGTTTACCAATACCAGGGGTTAATGTTCAAGTTAAGAACAGCACTAGTGGTACCTCCACTGATTTTGATGGGAATTTTACTTTAAAGAGACTTCCATCGGGTTCCGTTGTTGTCTTTTCTTTTATAGGGTATAAAACTTTTGAATATTCCGTAACAGGAACTAACACTAATATGAGTATTACTCTATTAGAAGATTCAAAACTATTAGACGAAGTAGTTGTAATTGGTTATGGAAGCCAAAAAAAGAAAGAAGTTACCGGAGCAGTTTCTACTGTTGATAGTAAAACTCTTGAAGTATTAAAACCTGTAAGAATAGAACAAGCTTTACAAGGAACTGTTTCAGGGGTTAACGTAACTACACAATCAGGATCTCCTGGTGCAGCATTGGATATCAGAATTCGTGGTATTGCTACTAATGGTGATGCCAAACCATTAACTATAATAGATGGTTATATTGGAGAATTGGGACTATTGAATCCTAATGATGTTGAAACCATCACTGTTTTAAAAGACGCACAGGCTGCTATTTATGGTTCTGCTGCTGCAAATGGTGTAATCTTGGTAACCACTAAAATGGGTAAAAAGAATTCTAAAGGTAAAATAGTATATAATACCTATGCTGGTTTTCAAGAAACTTCACGCACTTTACCAATATTAAATGCTACGGAATATGCTTTGTTGCTTAACGAAAGATATGCCAATAGTGGAAATACAATACCATATCCAAATGTTAGCGGATTTGGTAAAGGAACAAATTGGCAGGACAAAACGCTAAGTAAAGGAGTGCCTATCATTAGTCACGATTTGACTTTTTCGGGAGGATCTGACAAGATTACGTATTCTGTTAGTGGTTCGCACTTAGATCAAGAAGGAATTGTAGGTGAATCAAAATCCGGATTTTTAAGAAATACAGCAAGGGTTTCTCTAGGTGCAGATGTTACTGAGAAGCTAAAGTTAAAAACAAATGTGATTTATACTTATTTTAATAGAAGAACCTTGCCTGAGAATAGCAATGCTTCCGTACTATTAAATGCAGTTAATGCGCCATCTAATCTTAATCCTTACGATTCATCAGGTAATTTCACGGTGTTTCCGGGAGGCTCCTTAGGAAATGAAATGATCAATCCTTTGGCTCAAATTGCTAATAGTTATAATGATTATAACTTTAAGCAAATAAATGGAAATTTTGGGTTGGATTATAAGTTCACTCCTGCTTTTGTGTTAAGCAGTACCATTGGATTTAAAACGGCAAATAGTGAGTCTAAAAGCTTTTCTCCGATATTAGATTACGGTAGTGGTAAAGTGTTCAATACCACACGTAGCTCCGTTGCTCAAAATGCGGTTAACGACAACAACTATTCTTTTGATTTATTTGCTACTTATACTAAAACCATAGCTGAAAACCACAAATTGGTTGGTGTAGTTGGTAATACTATTTATAAAGAATATGGTAACGGTTTGTTTGCCACAGGTTATGATGTGCCTAATAATTCATGGGATTTTGCTGATATTAGCTTGGCTAACGGAGCTCCTCCTGCAGGAACAGTGCCTGTAAGTTCTTATGTATATGACGAAAGAAGATTATCTTATTTTGGAAGATTACAATACGATTATAAAGGAAAATATCTTTTGTCTGCTATGTTAAGACGAGATGCTTCAACCAAATTTGGTCCTGGAAATAAAGTAGGTTATTTCCCTTCTGTAACGGCTGGTTGGGTAATTTCTGATGAAGGATTTTTTGGTGAATCATCAATTATAAATTTCTTAAAATTAAGAGGAAGTTATGGTATAGTAGGAAATGATGCCATTCCTAATAATGGCTACATTTCTCAGCTTACGGGTGAAGCTACTTATGTTTTTGATGGTACTTTAATAAATGGTCGCGCTAGTGGTCAAATTCCGAATCCGAATCTTAAATGGGAAGAAGCTAAGAAATTTGATGTTGGAGTCGATATGAATTTATTTGACAATAAAATAAATATAGTTGTTGATTATTTTATTGATACCAGAGCCGATTTATTAATCCCTGGTATTCCGGTTTCAGGCATATCAGGAGGGCAAGCACCCGGAGCTTCAAACCCTACGATTAATGCTGGAACAGTTAGAAATGAAGGTGTTGAATTCGCTGTAAATTATAGCAATAGATTTTCAGATGATTTTAATATGAGTTTAGGTTATAATGTTACCATGCTACGCAACAACGTAACTTATATGGGGACACCATTTATTGCAGGTGGCTCCTTTGGTATCGGTCAACAACCGCCTTCAAGAATGCAGGTAGGTCATTCCATAGGCTATTTTTATGGTTTGAAAACAAATGGTGTTTTTCAAAATCAACAAGAAGTTAATGATGCCCCATCTCAGGTTGAGCTTGGTGTAGCTGCATCTCCAGGAGATATTAGATATGTTGATGTTAATGGAGATGGTAAAATCAGTTTTGATGACAGAACAGATATTGGAGATCCAATCCCTACAGCAACAATGGGTTTCAATGTGCAGTTTAATTATAAAGCACTTGATTTTTCTATGTACACCTTTGCTTCTTTAGGCAATAATATGGTTCGTAATTATGAGAGTGTTGCACCAGATGCCAATCGTTTAAATTATGTTTTAGGCAGATGGACTGGAGAAGGAACTAGTAATAGCGTTCCCAGAGTTACAACAGCAGCTACAACTAATAATTTGTTTTCTGATTATTTTGTTGAAGATGCGTCCTATGTAAGAATCCAAAATATCCAATTGGGATACTCTTTAAATCCAAATACAATAGAAAAAGTTGGACTAAGTAAGTTACGCCTATATGCTGGGGTTAATAATCTTTACACTTTTACAAAGTACAAAGGATTTGACCCGGGTGCTTCTAATGGTGCTCCTATAGGAGGAGGAATCGATTATGGTTTCTATCCTATTCCAAGAACGTATATGTTAGGTTTAAACATTAATTTTTAATTTATATTAAAATGAAAAAGTATCTATTTATCACCATAATGACGATAACTGTTTTTGCTACAATGACTAGTTCTTGTAGTGATGATTTTGTGAGTCGTCCTGTTCAATACTCTATCGATTCAGAGAATTATTTTAATTCTAAATCCGATTATGAAAATGCTGTAATTGCAGCCTATGATTTATTACAGTCCACTTTTATTAATGTTTTAATGGGAGAAATAGCTTCTGATAACACATTTGCAGGAGGAAACAGTCCAACAGACGTTATAGGCTACCAACAAATTGATCAAATGATTCATGGTCCTGTGAATGAAAATTTAAAACAACTTTGGGATTGGATGTTTGCAGGAGTTCAAAGAGCTAATTACATTCTCGAATTCAAAGATAAAACAGATTTTGAAGGAAAAAATAAAATTATTGCAGAAGCCCGTTTTCTAAGAGCTTACTATCAATTTGAGTTGGTAAAATGGTTTGGAGGTATCCCAATGAAAGGAGACGCACGTTTTTCCCCTGGTGATGAGACTTCAATACCACGTTCATCAGTTTCAGATGTTTATGCTTCTATCCAAAATGATTTAATTTATGCCAGATGTTTATGCTTCTATCCAAAATGATTTAATTTATGCAGCCGAAAATTTACCTGCAACCCCTGCACAACAGGGCAGAGCTACTAGTGGTGCAGCTTTAGCCTTACTTGGAAAAGCATACTTGTATGATAAAAAATACGATTTAGCTGCCGAGACTTTTGGAAAATTAATTGCTACTGGTAGATATCATTTAGTTCAAACGGCTGATTTGACAACACAACAAATAAATGCTGGTTTGACTCCTTTTGGAAGTATTTTCGAAGAATCAGGGGAAAACGGACCTGAATCTGTTTTTGAAATTCAGTACACAGATGTTGAAGGTGCCAGTTATGGACAATTACAATATAGCGAAGGGAATGTTGCAGTAGGTTTTGCAGGTCCTTTTGGATACGTTGGTCCTGTATTTGCTGATGGAAACAACTTTAATTTACCTACACCAAAGATTGTTAGTGCTTTTGAAGCAGGCGATTTAAGAAAGGAGGTAACTATTTTAGATATGGTAGCATGGATAGCACAAAATCCAGGTACAAGTTACACCAAACAAAATCAAGATACAGGATATTTTAATAGAAAATACATCCCTAGAAAAAGAAGAACAGAAGCAGCTGGGGATGTTAAATTGACAAGTCCAAATAATTACAGAGCCATTCGCTATGCTGATGTATTATTAATGGCAGCAGAAGCATACAATAAAAGTACAGCCCCAAATGATGCCCTTGCTCGAAATTATCTGAATGAAGTAAGACGTCGTGCTTTTGGGGATAACAACCATGATATTACTGCATCAGGACCAGCCCTAGCTGATTTTATTCAGGCAGAAAGAAGAGTAGAATTAGCTGGAGAGGGACATCGCTTCTTTGATTTGGTTCGTACAGGGAAAGCAGCTCAGGAAATTCCGGGATTTACGGCTGATAAGAATGAAGTATTTCCTATTCCAATTGAAGAGATTCAATTTGCAGCAGGAAACTGGATACACTGAGTGCTCCAACTAATATTTCAGCATTAACTACTGTTACGCAGGATAATACAGGAAAAGTAACTTTCTTGCCTAAAGGAGAGGGAGTTACTAAATACGAAATATATTTTGGTGATGAAACTACAACACCAGCTTATGTAAATCCGGGTGCTACGGTAGATCATGTTTACAAAGAAGGAATTTATAATGCTAAAATTGTAGGAACGACTTTAAATGGTAAAAAAACTGAAGTCACTCAGGAAGTTGTCGTTTCTTTTAAAGCACCACAAAATTTAGTGGTTACCATCGAAAATGATTTAGCCGTTTCTAAAAAAGTGAATGTGATGGCAACTGCAGATTATGCACTGTTTTATGATGTTTATTTCGGTGAAGCAGGAAAACCAGATCCTATTTCGGTTAATAATGGAGAACCGGTTTCTTATACCTATCAAAATGCAGGTGTTTATACGATTAGAGTAGTTTCTAAAAGTGCAGCTATTCAAACTACTGAATTCTCACAAGAATTTACGGTAACGGTTGTGAATAAGCCTTTTACTTCGGCTCCAATACCACCTAATCGTCAAGCAGTTGATGTCATTTCTATTTATGGTTCGAAATATACAAATGTTGCAGGAACCAATTATTTTCCAGATTGGGGACAAGGAGGTCAGGGAAGCAGCTGGACAGAATTTGACTTAAACGGCGATAAAATGCTTAATTATATCAAATTAAGCTACCAAGGGATAGCATTGGCTGACGGAACAACCATTGATGTTTCCGGAATGGAATTCATTCACATGGACGTTTGGACAGCTGATTTACAAAAAATAGAAACTTCTTTGATTAGTAAAACCAATGGTGAAAAACCTGTTGTAAGGGATTTAACTGCAAATCAATGGACCAGTATTGATATTCCAATCTCAGCTTTTACAAGTCAGGGATTAACAGTAGCTGATATATTCCAATTGAAATTTGTAGGTACACCTTGGGCAGGAGGAAGTGTTTTTATCGATAATATTTATTTCTACAAAACACCTTCTGCTTTAATTGAAATGCCTATTGATTTTGAATCGACTACTTTAACGTATTCATGGGCAGGTTTTGGAGCAGCTGATTTTGGAGCTATTCCGTCAGCTGTGATTGATAATCCTGATAAATCGGGTAATAATTTATCCAATAAAGTAGTGAAAATTGAGAAACCATCAGGAGCACAGGTTTGGGCTGGAGCGAGTTTGAATTTAGATGCTAAAGTTGATTTTACTAAAGGAACTAAGGTGAAAGTGAATGTTTGGTCTCCAAAATCAGGAGCTAAAATATTATTAAAGTTGGAAGTTTCAACTTCACCAAAAGATGGTAATGGTAATCCAACGGTTTTTGTTGAAATCGAAGCCACAACAACAGTGGCTAATTCATGGCAGGTACTCACGTTTGATTTGACAAGCTCAGCTGCGTTCAATACTGCTAATGCGTATGATAGAGTCATTTTGTTCCCTGATTTTGGTGTAAACGGAACAGGAATGACTTATTACTTTGATGACATCAAACAATCTAACTAAAACTACAAAAGATGAAAAATATATTAAGAAGTACAATTGCCATTTTTACATTGTTACTGATGGTCAATTGTCAGGAGGATAATTTAGTTTTTGGAACATTAAGCGCTCCAACTAATCTAGATGTTACAGTAGAAATAGTTGGAAAAACTGATGCTCTGCCTAATGGAGATGGTTCAGGTACTGTTAAGTTTAAGGGGACAGCTGATGGTGCTATTTCTTATAAATATATCTATGGGGATGGCGTTACAGAAAATTCTCCAGGAGGTATTGTAGAGCATGGCTTTACAACAGTTGGTGTTAACACTTATACGGTAACAGTTATTGCTTATGGTAAAGGAGGTTTAGCTACCAATGAAACATTAGAAGTTACAGTTTTTAGTAATTTTAGCGATGAAAGATCTACACAGTTTCTTACTGGTGGTACGGCTACTGGAAAAAAATGGTATTTAGCTGCATCCGAAAAAGGGCATCTTGGAGTTGGACAAAATGATGGTGACGCTACTAAAAATTATTTTGCTAATTATTATCAAGCAGAGCCGTTTGAAAAGTCAGCTACTTGTTTCTACGATGGAGATTATACTTTTGCTTTGGTAAATGGTAAAATTGAATACCAACAAGATAACAAAGGAAATACCTTTTTTCACAACTCTTATAAAAGTGTTGCAGGCGGAACAAATGGTGGCGATGATGCTTGTTTACCTTATAGTACAGCAGGTACTAAAATTGTATCTTTAAGTCCTTCCACTTCAGTTGTTTCTAAAAATCCAGCTGAGACAAGAGTAACTACAGGAACAGTGATGAATTTTTCTGATGGAGGTTTTATGGGCTATTATGCAGGAGCGACTCAATATGAAATTTTATCCATTACTGAAAATAGAATGGTAGTGCGATTAGTTCAAGGAAATAATGCAGCACTAGCCTGGTATCTCATATTTACTACTACTATACCAACTTCGTCTCCTGACCCAGACTATACTGTTTTAAAATTCTCAGATGAATTTAATACCGACGGCGCTCCCGATGCTACTAAATGGACTTACGATTTAGGAACCGGTACTGATGGCTGGGGGAATAATGAAGCACAAAGTTATACGAATGCTTCTGACAACGTAATTGTTGCTGGTGGAAGTTTGAAAATTACCGCTAAAAAAGTAGGTTCGTCTTATACTTCCGCTAGATTAAAAACAGAAGGTAAATTTGATTTTACTTATGGAAAAGTTGAGGTTAGAGCTAAGTTACCCGTTGGTGGAGGAACCTGGCCTGCCATCTGGATGCTAGGGGCTGATTATGCTACTAATTCCTGGCCTGCCTGTGGAGAAATAGACATCATGGAAGAATTCCATGTTTACAAAACTGTCTGGAGTCCAGCATCAGTGAAAATATATGTGGACGATGTGCTTTTCCATACGGTTACTAACGACAGTAGTTTGCCTTTCAATAAAGACTTCTTTATGATTTTAAATGTGGCTATGGGAGGAACTTTTGGAGGGACTATCGATCCTGCATTTACGCAATCTTCTATGGAAGTAGATTATGTAAGAGTGTACCAATAATCAAATTAAAAATGCAATTAAAAGGTCAATTTTATTTGGCCTTTTAATTAAAAATATACAGAAGATGAGAGTAATAAAAACAATGTCATTTGTTTTCATTACCATTGCGATATGGAGTTGTAGCCAAAAAATAATAAAGCCCAATGTAAGTTTTATTCCAAAAAATCAATTAGAAATGAGAGTAGATTCCATTTTGAAATTGATGACTTTGGAAGAGAAAATTGGACAACTCAATCAATACAATGGTTTTTGGGAAATTACAGGGCCTACGCCTAAAGAAGGTCAGGCAGCTAAGAAATACGCCGACTTAAAAAACGGTTTGGTAGGTTCGATGTTGAATGTGAAAGGAGTAAAAGACATAAAAGCTTTGCAGAAAATTGCAGTCGAAGAAACCCGATTAGGAATTCCATTATTATTTGGCTTTGATGTGATTCATGGTTATAAAACCATCAGCCCTATTCCACTAGCCGAAGCGGCCAGTTGGGATTTAGTAGAAATAAAAAAATCAGCTGCCATTGCTGCTGAGGAAGCTGCTGCTGTTGGACTCAATTGGACTTTTGCTCCTATGGTAGATATTTCCCGAGATGCCCGATGGGGACGTGTGATGGAAGGTGCCGGCGAGGATCCTTATTTAGGAAGTCAAATTGCAATTGCTCGTGTGCAAGGTTTTCAAGGCGATGATTTGAAAGCGAGAAATACTATTTTGGCTTGCGCCAAACATTTTGCAGCTTATGCTTTTGCAGAATCGGGTAGAGATTATAACACAGTTGATATTGGCGAATCGACTTTGCAAAATATCGTTTTCCCTCCATTTAAAGCCGCTGTAGATGCCGGGGTTCGCACTTTTATGAATTCTTTTAATGAACTGAACGGAATTCCCGCAACAGGTAACGCTTATTTGCAAAGAAAAATCCTGAAATCCGATTGGGGTTTTGATGGTTTTGTAGTTTCTGATTGGGGTTCGATTAACGAAATGATTCCTCATGGTTTTGCTAAAGACAGCAAACAGGCAGCCGAAATTGCTATTAATGCCGGTTCGGATATGGATATGGAATCCAATGCTTATGTGGAGCATTTAGCCACTTTAGTAAAAGAAGGAAAAGTAAAGGAAAGCCTAATTGATGATGCCGCCCGACGAATTTTGAAAGTTAAATTTGAGTTGGGTTTATTTGATAATCCTTATTTGTATTGTGACGAAAATTACGAAAAAGAAACAGTAGGAAAAGCAGCTTTTCAAGAAGGTGTTTTAGAAATGGCAAAAAAATCAATTGTCCTTTTAAAAAATGAAAAAGAGTTATTACCTCTTAAAAAATCAGGTCAAAAAATAGTCTTAATCGGTGCTTTGGCAAATGATAAAACCAGTCCATTGGGGAGTTGGCGCATCGCAGCCGATGATAATTCGGCAGTATCTTTATTAGAAGGATTACAAAATTATAAAGGAAACCAATTGAGTTATGTAAAAGGTGCCGATGTAACCGAAGGAAGAACCGAATTTATCTGGGAAACCAAAATTAACACCACTGACAAAAGCGGATTTGACGAAGCAATACAGGCCGCAAAAACTGCCGATGTAGTGATTATGTCTTTAGGTGAACACGGTTTGCAGTCAGGAGAGGGAAGAAGTAGAACCGATATTGGATTACCCGGAGTGCAACAGGAATTATTGGAAGCGGTTTATAAAGTGAATCCTAATATCGTTTTAGTTTTAAATAACGGACGACCATTGGCTATTCCTTGGGCTGATGCTCATATTCCTGCTATTGTAGAAGCCTGGCAGCTGGGAACACAGAGCGGAAATGCCATTGCACAAGTGTTGTATGGAGATTATAACCCAAGTGGTAAATTACCGATGACTTTCCCCAGAAATGTGGGGCAGGTTCCTATTTATTACAATTATAAGAATACAGGAAGACCAACAATGAATGAGCCGGATAGCGTATTTTGGTCGCATTACATTGACGAAAAAAATACGCCTTTGTATCCTTTTGGTTATGGTTTGAGTTATGCGAAATTTGAATATTCGGATTTAAGTTTAAGTCAAAAAGCATTTTCAGGAAGCGAACAAATTGAAGTTTCAGTAACGGTTAAAAATTCAGGAAAATACGCTGGAAAAGAAGTGGTTCAGTTATACATTCGTGATTTGATTGCATCGGTAACCCGTCCGGTAAAAGAATTGAAAGGATTTGAAATGATTGAATTACAAGCTGGTGAATCTAAAAAAGTAAATTTTGTAATCAATAAGAAAACAATTGAATTTTATACAGCCAATTC
Organism: Flavobacteriales bacterium 32-34-25; assembly: GCA_002280815.1. Classification (GTDB taxonomy): domain Bacteria; phylum Bacteroidota; class Bacteroidia; order Flavobacteriales; family Flavobacteriaceae; genus Flavobacterium. The sequence goes on from NCET01000115.1 coordinate 13,942, forward strand.
TAAATGGGAAGCAGAGCCGGGAGATTTTAAAGTTTTTGTCGGAGGAAATTCAGTGCAAACTTTGGAAAATGATTTTCAATATTTAAAGAACTAAAAAATGAATAAATTTTTAATTATACTTTTCGTCAGCACCCTTTCTTTGGCTCAGCCAAAAGGGAAAAAATTAGTTTGGGAAGAACAATTTAACGCTAAGGAATTAGATTTGAATAATTGGAATGTTGAATTAGGAGATGGTTGCCCCAACTGCGGTTGGGGCAATAATGAACGCCAACTTTATACTAAAGAAAACCAACAGCTAAAAGACGGATTTTTAGTGATAACAGCTAAAAAAGAAGGAGAGAAATATACTTCTTCGAGAATTACAACTAAGGGAAAAAAGGAATTTCAGTACGGCTATTTTGAAGCCAAAGCTAAATTGCCTGTTGGCTCTGGAATTTGGCCGGCTTTTTGGATGCTTGGAGCTAATATTGATAAAGTGGGTTGGCCTAAATGCGGAGAAATTGACATTCTGGAATATGTGGGTAAAGAACCTCATACCGTTTTCACTTCATTGCATACCCAAGACAGTCATGGCAACACCATTAATACCAAGAAAACTAAAATAGCAACAATAGAACAAGGATTTCATTTGTACGCAATAGACTGGAATCCGGATAAAATTGATTTTTATGTCGATAATCAATTGGTTTATAGTTTTAATCCAGAGTATAAAACAGAGGATATTTGGCCTTATAATCAACCCTTTTATTTTTTGGTGAATATGGCTATAGGAGGGAATTTTGGTGGTCCAGAAGTAGATGATGCTATTTTTCCGCAAGAGTTTAAAATAGATTATATCAAGGTTTATCAGTAAAAAAAAGTGCTAAGTGGAAGCAGTAAGGTTTTGGTTTTCAAAATTTAAGTTGAAATGTTGTAAAAGAATAATAATATTCTATAAAATATTGTAAAACTTTATTTTTGTTTAATTTTTGTCAAATTTATTTACCAAGCAAGACAATTATTTGTTAAATTTGGGGAATCATTCACTGTTAAAAATAAAAGCGCCTATAGTATAAAACTACTTTTTAGAAAATACCCCATTTTAACTCATACTAAAAAGTATTACTATGATAGCTAATATTCAAATTCCCGACGCTTTGTTGGTACAGGATTATGTAGCAGGTAACGAAGAGGCCTTAGCTACATTAATTAAAAGACACGAATCTAAAATTTACGGTTTTATATATTCTAAAGTATCCGATAGAGATGTTTCGAATGATATTTTTCAAGACACTTTTATAAAAGTGATTAAAACACTAAAATCCAATTCGTATAACGAAGAAGGGAAATTTCTACCTTGGGTAATGCGCATTGCTCATAATTTGATCATTGATTATTTTAGAAAAAATAAAAAAATGCCTTTGTATCGGGAAACCGAGGAGTTTTCGGTTTTTTCGATAATGACTGATGATTCCTTAACAATCGAAAATCAGTTGATTGCTAATCAGGTAGAATTAGACATTCAAAAACTAATTGAAGAACTTCCCGATGATCAAAAAGAAGTTTTGATAATGCGAATGTACAAAGACATGAGTTTCAAAGAAATTTCGGAAATTACAGGAGTGAGCATTAATACTTCATTAGGAAGAATGCGTTATGCTTTGATGAATAGAATGCGTTATGCTTTGATGAATTTGAGAAAAGTAATTGATAAACACCAAATTATTTTAACGAATTAGACAATAATTAAATACATGTCACGTTCTATTCTAACAAATAAATAGAAATAGTATATGGCGAAAATTTACTCTAAAAAAAATCTAGTTAGCACAACGATGAAACCTAAAAAAGAAGTTATTTCTTTTCTTTTGAATTATTCAAAAGCACTGCACATGATAAAAGTAGCAGATAATAGTTTTGAAATTATTGCAAATTAATGAAGCTAGTAATAGCTGTTTTGGTAAATCTCACTAATTATTTTTAAAGTTAGTGAGATTTACTTTTTATGACTATCCGTTTCTTATACTAAATTATTGAGAATGGCACACTGATTTTAACGGATTATCGCAGATTGTGATTTCCAAAGTGGCTATGAAAAATCCGTTTTTATCTGTTCGATCAGTGTTATCTGTGGCCTATTTTTATAGTCAGCTTAGCTGACTCTTATGTTACTTTTTATAGCCGTCTAAGGCTGTTTTTCGCCCAATAGTTCTGGTAATAATATCTTTCTCTAAACTCCAGCCACGAGCTGGCGAATATTCTCTACCATACCAAATAATTTGCAAATGCAAATCGTTCCAAATTTCCTCAGGAAACAAACGTTTGGCATCTTTTTCGGTTTGAACGACGTTTTTTCCGTTGGTTAAATTCCATTTATACATCAATCGATGAATGTGAGTATCCACTGGAAATGCGGGAACTCCAAAGGCTTGCGACATGACTACACTAGCCGTTTTATGTCCCACGGCAGGCAATTCCTCTAGAGCTTCAAAACTCTGTGGTACTTTGCCATCGTGTTTTTCGATTAGAATATGCGATAAACCATGAATTCCTTTGGATTTCATTGGCGATAAGCCGCAAGGACGAATAATTTCCTTAATTTCCTCCACCGACATTTTTACCATATCGTAGGGATTATCGGCTTTTGCAAAAAGTAAAGGTGTGATTTGGTTTACTCTTACATCGGTACATTGTGCCGAAAGTAAAACGGCAATCAACAGTGTATAAGGATCTTTATGATCTAATGGAATCGGGATGGTAGGATAGAGTTCTTTTAACGTATTTATAACAAATGTTACCCGTTCTTGTTTGGTCATTTTAGTTTAATTTTGAATGGTAAAGAAAAGAAATTTCAATGGCAATGGCAAAAAATCAATGACAATGTCAATATCAAAAAACAATAGCAATTAAAAAATAAAACTTAGTGAACTTAGCGGAAGCTTTGCGAACTTTGTGGTTAAACAAAAAAATATGACAACATTAAAAAAAGGTGATAAAGCTCCCGATTTTTTCGGTGTAGACCAAGACGGAAAAGCACATCAATTAGAAGATTATAAAGGAAAGAAACTGGTTGTTTTCTTTTATCCAAAAGCCAGCACTCCGGGTTGTACCGCCGAAGCTTGTGATTTAAGAGATAATTTCGAGCGTTTTCAGGCTAATAATTATGCCTTGCTAGGTGTAAGTGCCGATTCGGCAAAAGCGCAAGCCAAATTCAAAGATAAATACGAATTCCCTTTTCCATTATTGGCCGACGAAGAAAAAGAAGTCATTCAGGCATTTGGCGTTTGGGGACCTAAAAAGTTCATGGGACGCGAATACGACGGGATTCACCGTACCACTTTTGTAATTGACGAAAATGGAATTATTGATGAAGTGATTGAAAATGTAAAAACCAAAGAGCACGCCGCTCAGATTTTGAAGTAAATTGAAAACGCCACAAGAGAATTTCTTTGTGGCGTTTTTTGTTGTTGAAATTGTAAAAAAAATAGAATTTTATACTGCTCCGCAAAGTCTCCGACTTTGAGGTAGTGTATGTCGATTTTCAATCGACAATTTTCAATGAATTATATCTGTCAGAGACAGGGAAATACATCCTCAAAGTCGGAGACTTTGCGGAGCTGGGTTCTTTGCTACACCAGTTGTAGTTTTATTAAATTAAAGAAATATACACCCAATTTTGTCATTCCGAAGAATGAGGACACGAGCGGTAGCGAACTGGCGAAGCAATCTCATCAAATAGCTCTATAAAGTGTTTCAATTTGCTCACTGTTGTGGGCACGGAAAACATTTCCGCGCTAACTTTGTGTTGATATATCTGAATGGTCGGGTTTACTATTTTTCAGTTAGCTTTTTAACTAAACTTTTAATTTCTGCTTTTCCCATTCTCTGCTTGAAATCTTGTGAAATTTGAGTTATTCTATCATCACTAAATTCAAACAAATCCTTTCTGATTTCGTCCGCTAACGAAAGTAAGAAACTTTGAATTACATCTTTAATTCTCTCGTAAAAGTTTATGAGGTTGACAAAGTCAAATTCTTCAAAAGTTTTAAATTCTTCAATCTTTTTTATTTCTTCATTTAGGACTCCATTATGCTTTATTGCATTATTCAAGTTTTTTAAATCAACTATTTCTTTGTAACCTTTAATTTGGAAAACTTTAATATCCCTGTTTTTAAAAAATTGCAGAAACGATTCCCATTTATAAAATTCCTTGGTATCCACAGTTGGATAAGCAATGTTTACTAAAGTTTTTATATTTATTTCGACATTCTTAAATGCATTGATAATTTGCATTTCACTTAAAGATTTTAGTTGTTGATTAATCCAATAACGTTCTAACTCATAATCATGTTGTTCTTCATAAAGTTGATATTTTTGATTTTGTAATTCTTGGTATTCTAAATCAATATTTTCGATATAATTGGATTGTTTTTCATCAAGTTTAGAAATTTTAATAGAAATTTTATGGGATTTCTCACAATATGCATTATGCTTTTTCTCAAATCTTCTTATTGTTTCCTTTATTGAATCTTCAAATAATTTAAGATTATGACTTGCTGTACATGATAGATCACTTTTAATTAATTCTTTATAAGAAAAATTGAATATTTCGTGGGGTTTTTCATTGGTTTCAAACATAGTATGAGGCTGGTTAATTTTTCTACTAACTTGTATATAGATCTTACAAAATCAGACTTATTACCCTCTAAATTGGGTTGCTTTGTCTGATAAATATCACAGTTTGTTCGTTTTCAAATATAAGATATTTATTTCAAAAACTATTAAAGAAGATTTAATAAACCAAAAACGCCACAAGAGAATTTCTTTGTGGCGTTTTTTATAATTAAGGGTATTGTTGTTTATTCAACTAATTGTTTTTCGGGATCGTACCCAAAAAGGCGTTGTTTTTTGATGATTTCTGAAACTCCTTCAGGAAGCATTGGTTCCCAGCCAGGTGTTCCGTGGCTAATCATTTTTAGTACTTCGCGTGAAAATACTTTTAGGTTTTCAGGGTTGTATTCTTTAATATCAATTACTTTTCCGTTGAATTTAAAGAATTTGTACAATTCTTTCATTCGTGGATGTACTTTTAGATTTTCGGAAGTAGTGATTTCTCCATTTTCGTCTAACATTGGATATAAAAACACCTTCATGTCTCTAAAAAATAATTTTCCAAAAGCTTCCAAGATTCCACCACTTAAATGGCGATAATATTTCTCATCAAAAATATCAACTAGGTTGTTGACACCCATGGCAAGACCCATTCGGGCTTTAGTATAATTAGCAAAATATTCCACTACTTTGTAATATTCTTGGAAATTAGAAATCATTACTGTTTGTCCTAACGAACAAAGTAATTCGGCACGATCCATGAAATCTCTTTCGTCAATTTCACCATCCGAACGCAGGTTAGACAAGGTAATTTCGAAAATAACCAAAGTGTTTTCTTTGTCCACTTTGTTTTCTTCAATAAACATGCGCATCGATTTCTCGTACATATCCATATTTACCTTAGTAACGGGACGGAAACTTCCTCTAAGGGCAAGAAGGTTTTTCTTGTATAAAATAGAAGCTGGAAGAATGTTTTTTCCTTTTGGGTTGAACATTACGGCATCGGTCATTCCGTTTTTGACTAATTGCAAACTGATTAAACGGTTGTCTACATCGGCAAATCGTGGTCCGGAAAAGTTAATGGTGTCAATCTCTAGTTGGTCTTTATCCAGGTGATCGTATAAATAGCGCAACAATTTTTTAGGATCGTTGTATTTGTAATATGCGCCGTAAATTAAGTTTACGCCCAGAATTCCCAGTGTTTCTTGTTGTAGTTTTGCATCGGTTTCTTTAAAACGAATGTGAAGTATAATTTCGTTGTACTCTTCGTTAGGATCAATTTGGTAACTAATTCCTACCCAACCGTGACCTTTAAATTGTTTGGCAAAATCTATTGTGGCTACCGTATTGGCATAACTAAAAAACATTTTGTTGGGATGCTTTTCTCGATTCAGTCGTTTTTCTATAAGATCAACTTCGTGAGAAAGCATTTTCTTCAGTCGGTTTTCAGTAACATAACGTCCATCTCTTTCGATACCATAAACAGCATCACTAAAATCTTTATCGTAGGCCGACATTGCTTTTGCAATAGTTCCCGAAGAACCACCTGCTCTAAAAAAATGTCTTACAGTTTCTTGTCCTGCGCCAATCTCGGCAAATGTTCCATAAATATTTTCATTTAAATTGATACGTAGTGCCTTGTCTTTTATTGAAGGGACTTGTGCAATTACTCTGTCGCCTTTTAGTTTTATTTCGCTACCCATTTTTTTAGTTTAAATTTATGTTTTTGCCAGATGTTACAAAGTTAATTAAATAGCTAGCCTAATAAAAGAGAAATAATCCTATTTTTGTGAAAAAAATAAGATTTGAAGGTATATTTTCTAGGTACAGGTACTTCTCAGGGCATTCCATGTTATAGATTGCGGTCCTGATTTTAGACAACAAATGCTGGCTTCCGACTGTCAAAAAGTAGACGGAATTATTTTTACACATGAACATGCGGATCATACTGCCGGTCTGGACGACATAAGACCTTTTAATTACAAGCAGGGTGAAATGCCTATTTATGCTCATAAAAGAGTGCTTGAAGACATGCAAAGCCGTTTTGGGTATGTTTTTGAAACAGTCAATAAATATCCGGGAGCGCCATCCGTAAAAACAATCGAAATAGTCAATAATGAACCTTTTTCAATAGGTAACAAATTAGTAATTCCTGTTGATGTACTGCATGGAAATCTACAGGTTTTTGGGTATCGTATAGATGATTTTGCTTACCTGACCGATGTTAAAACCATAGAAGATGTTGAAATTGAAAAATTGAAAAACCTGAAAGTGTTGGTGGTGAATGCCTTGCGGGAAGAACATCATTTTTCTCATTTTAATTTGCAGGAAGCTTTAGATTTTATTGCTTTGGTAAAACCCGAAAAAGCATATCTTACTCACATTAGTCATATTTTAGGATTTCATGAAGAAGTACAAAAACGACTTCCGGAAAATGTTTTCCTGGCTTACGATAATTTAGAAATCACCCTATAATATTTTACAATGAAGAAATCTTTTCTACTCTATGCCTTTATTTTATTGGTGTTAATTAATGTTTTTACCTATTCTTTTTTAAATAGCGAAGTGAAATTTGAGAAAAACAGATATGAAAGAACGACTAAAAAACTAAGAGACAGTTTGAATTCCATTACTGCAAAATTGAATGACGCCAACTATTTTTCTTTGGAAAAAAATGAAAATGCTCAAAATTATTTTGATTCGGCTGTAGCCAATAAAACAATTGCTTACGAGAAATTAATTCCGATAGTTACCGAAAAATTAATGGATTTGAATGCCAATCCAAAGGGAAATCCTTACACAGGACAAGATCAAATTGGCGAAAATAAATTTGTAATCAATAAAGTAAAAGTGCTTAATCACCGCTGGATTATTGCTGATTATAGTGATGGGAAAATATGGGGTGAAGTAGTATTGAAATATTTTGTAAATGAAGATGAGAGTATTTCATTTGAAGTAATGGAGTCTTTGCTTTATGCGAAATAATAATCAGTATTGATTTTTAAACATATAAGTCATATAAGTTTTAGGCTTAAATTTTTTATAGCTTACAGTTATTTTACAAATCAGACCATAAGTAATACGAAATAATTTATTGTCTTGTAAAGCCACGTTTTAACTTATGTTATCTATTTTAAATCATTAGCAAGAAACGAGATAAACAAAAGCTTATATGACTTATATGTTTAAAAAGGGACATTGTTTTTTCTTAACTTACAATGTTTCTCAAATAAAAAATCCCATCTCGTTTAAAACAAGATGGGATTTTTAATATAGTTTAGAATCGAATTATTTTCTTTTGATAACTCTTTCTACCGCTTCTACAATCGCCTGATTGTTAAGTTTGTATTTTTCCATTAATTGTTCAGGAGTTCCCGACTCACCAAAACTATCTTTAACAGCTACAAATTCCTGTGGAGTAGGATTGTTTAGTGCTAATACACCAGCAATGCTTTCTCCAAGACCACCAAGGTAGTTGTGCTCTTCAGCAGTTACAATACATTTTGTTTTAGCTACCGATTTCAAAATAGCTTCAGCATCTAATGGTTTAATCGTGTGGATGTTGATAACTTCAGCAGAAATTCCTTTTTCTTCTAATTTCTCAGCAGCAATTAAAGCTTCCCAAACTAAGTGACCTGTAGCAACAATTGTTACATCAGTACCTTCGTTTAACATAATTGCTTTTCCAATGATGAAAGGCTCATCAGCAGGAGTAAAGTTAGGTACAACCGGACGTCCAAAACGCAAGTAAGCAGGACCGTGGTGATCTGCCAAAGCAATTGTAGCTGCTTTTGTCTGGTTGTGGTCACAAGTATTGATAACTGTCATTCCCGGTAACATTTTCATCAAACCGATATCTTCAAGGATTTGGTGCGTAGCTCCATCTTCACCTAAAGTTAATCCGGCGTGAGAAGCACAGATTTTCACGTTTTTATCAGAATAAGCAACAGATTGACGAATTTGGTCGTAAACTCTTCCTGTAGAAAAGTTAGCGAAAGTTCCAGTAAAAGGAATTTTTCCACCAATAGTTAATCCCGCAGCAATCCCGATCATGTTTGCCTCCGCAATCCCGATTTGGAAAAAACGCTCTGGATGATTTTTCTTGAAATCATCAAATTTTAATGATCCAATTAAATCAGCACAAAGTGCTACTACGTTTTCGTTTTTC
>NCET01000116.1 GCA_002280815.1 Flavobacteriales bacterium 32-34-25
AAAGAAAAAGTATATGAAAATTATACCCAGACGCAAGTCATAACTATCGGGCTTCCAATTCTAATTTTAGCAATTTTTGGAGTTGTATTTGGCTTTTTAAGAAAGCGCAAATACAGCAAATAGATGTTAATAAAAAATTTTCAATACTAGATTTGTTTACGATATATTTGTAAAAATGTATCATTTGCCAATTCTATAAAAAGATACCCTATTCCAATAAAAAACAAATATAATCTTCATATGAAATTTATAGTATCGAGTTCGTACTTATTAAAGCAATTACAAGTTTTAGGAAGCGTTATCAACAGTAGCAATACTTTGCCTATTTTAGATAACTTCTTATTTGAATTAGACAATAACGAATTAACCGTTTCTTCTTCTGATTTAGAAACAACGATGTCAGCTACTTTAGCCATCGACTCTACAAGTAAAGGAAGCGTTGCTGTACCTGCTAAATTGCTTTTGGAGATCTTAAAAACCTTTCCTGAACAACCCTTAACTTTTACGGTTGAAGAAAATAACACTATCGAAATTAGTTCTAATTCAGGAAAATACGCCTTAGCTTATGCTCCAGGAGAAGAATTCCCAAAAGCAGTAAACTTAGAAGAGCCTTCGGTAACTTTAGTTCCTGCCGATGTATTAGCTACAGCGGTAAGCAAAACCATTTTTGCTGCCGGAAACGACGATTTACGTCCGGTAATGTCAGGTGTATTCTTCCAGTTTTCGCCACAAGGTTTGACTTTTGTTGCTACAGATGCTCATAAATTAGTAAAATATGCTCGTACAGATGTTACTGCTTCTCAAGTAGCTGATTTTATTATGCCAAAAAAACCGTTGACAATTTTAAAAAATATTCTTAATGTGTCGTTTGATTGATGGAAAATATCCAAATTACGAAGCGGTAATTCCAAAAGAAAATCCAAATAAATTAATGATTGACCGTTCTCAATTTTTGAGTTCTGTACGTCGTGTGGCTATCTTTTCGAACAAAACTACACACCAAATTCGTTTAAAAATTGCTGGTGCTGAATTGAATGTTTCTGCGGAAGATATTGATTATTCAAACAAAGCCGAAGAAAGATTAACTTGTGATTATCAAGGCGATGATATGCAAATAGGTTACAACTCCCGTTTCTTAACTGAGATGTTAACTAACCTACAATCAGACATGATTATGCTGGAAATGTCATTACCAAATCGTGCAGGGATTTTAACTCCAATTGACGGATTAGAAGATGGCGAAACTGTAACTATGCTTGTTATGCCAGTAATGCTAAATAGTTAAATAAAAATTAAGAAAATGATAAATTTTATTTTTGATATTAAAATATAATACTTATCATTGTAAAAAAAATTACGCTATTAACCAACCATTTTTTATATTTAAGAAAGCCGCAATTCCTCCTAGAAAAGCGGCTTTTTTTTGTTTTATAATTTACTGAATACAGATTTTTTACCACATAAGTCATATAAGTTTATAAAACTAAGATTATTGTTCTGCATATCTACTACAGAACATATAAGTCAAAATTTAAGTACTTAAATTTTAATTTGCGAATTTGCGGTCTAATATAAATTTAGTTCTACATCAAATAATTCCCATTTTCTTCATTAAAAAAGTAGCACTTTTATTTTTACAAATTCCGTTGCGAAGTTTATAATCAAAATGAAGATCATCATTTTTTATTTCGACTTCAAAACAATTATTACTTAATATTTCTGGATATTCATTGGTAGTCAAACAAACTTCAATATCGTGTGTTGCAATAACTCCAATGGCTATTTTAGCAATTACTTTTTTCAGCACTTCAATAGTTCCGCTGCGTTTATCATCGGAATTTGTTCCTCTTAAGATTTCGTCAAGCAAAACAAAAGCAGGTTCCACTTCTAAACCATCCATAATTTGCTTTAAGCGTTTTATTTCGGCAAAGAAATAGGATTCGCTATCCGACAAAGAATCTGATAATCGCATAGAAACCAAAACCGGCAAAGGATGCACCTGAGCTGCACTAGCACAAACCACAGAACCAGTACCTGCTAAAACCATATTGATTCCTAAACTTCTTAAAAAAGTACTTTTACCCGACATATTGGATCCTGTCAAAATCACAAACGATTGTGGATAAAAAACACTGTCATTCCCTACTCTAGTTTCGGGATTTAATAATGGATGACTAAGATTAGAAAAATTAATTTTAAAATCGGTATTCAATTCTGGATAAGCAAATTCAGGATTGTTGTAGGAGAAATTAGCCAGACTATTGAGTTTTTCGAATTCGCCAATTACAATTAACCAATCTTCAAGAGCTTCTGAATGCTCTTTTTTCCAATTCAACAAGGCTTTTAAAACATGGAAATTGAATAAAAACGTACCATTGAAAACTGTGGCTGTAAATAAATTAGCAATAGTATCCATTCTTGAAAACAACTCTGATAATTTTTTCAAATGCGTACTTGCATTAGCTGATTTGAATTGCAGTCGTTTTTGTAAATCAATTAACTTTTGAGAATGAAATTTTTCATCTTCAATTTTTTTCACCAACAAACCGTATTGAGCAATAATCTTATCGATATTCTCAGCATTCGCAATTTCGCTTTTAATGCGTTTGATAAACTTTCCCAGAAACATTAAATTAATAATAAATACATAGGACAAACCACTTAAAAAAACGGTGCTACTAGTAATCAAATAAGCAATCAATATTCCTAAAAACAAACTAGGGAAAACATAAGAAAGAATAATCGTTATTTTTGATAAATCTGCACTGGAATTTTTATTCCATTTCAACAAAGTTTCATAACTGTTTTGGTTGTCCTGACTTACTTTGGCGAAAGCCAAAAACTCTTGTCGCCAATTTAATTTTTGGTTCAATTCTTTAATTGACTGTTGATTATCTATAATCTCCTGATTAGAAACTTTATGCAACAAAGAAGCAGCTAATGTCTTTTTTCCAATAAAAGTTGCGGTTCTATTGAGGTATTGAAATAACGAATGTGCTCCAAAAATATCCAAATCATAAGCATACGGATGATGAAAATCCTGGAATTCTTCGCCATTTTCGAAAGGGATTTTTTCTCTTTTTAAAAACGAAATTTCATCCTGATTGATTTTTACCAATGCTTTCGTTAGCAATCTTTGAAACGACAAACGAGAATGAATTCGCATTAGAACCAAAAAAACAGCGAAAAACAACACAGCCAAAAGAACCCAAAATCCTTCCGATTTTTGAATGTAAAAATAGATTGAAGTTAAAAACAAAAAAATACTTAACAATCGGAACAAACTGATTGAATTGTATTTTTTGTTGATTTTGCTTAATTCGCCAGTAAAAAGAGCAACCTTAGATTTATAAATATCCATAATATATCAAATGAGACACAAATATAAACTAGCTTAGTAAATAAGTGAGAAATATTTGTAAAAAAGAACTATTTAATAGGAATAGCCAAAATAGGAATATCCAAATGAGCAGCACAATCTTTGGTTAAACTATGGTGAAATAGATTCTCAAAGAAACTGCGTTTGTAGGTTAGCATAGTCAAAACGTCTACTTTTTTAAATAAAATAAAATCAAGAATACTCTCTTTGACATCTTCGCTAAAAACAACATTAAATTCAACTGGCTCATTAAAAAATTCTTTTTCCCATTCTTTAATGGTTTCTTTTGTCACATCCGAACTATCCGTTTTCACATAAAGACATTTAATTTTGGCCCCCATCTTTTTGGCAATTTCTAAAACATCTTTCAATGCTGGCTTATCTTTATCTCTAAAACGGGTGGTGAAAACAATATTTTTTATGGGTTTAAATTTTGCTTTTGTTGAAATACTATAAACAGGAATATCTACTTCAGAAATTACTGCTGTAGTATGTGTTCCTAATAACAGTTCTGACCAACCCGTTGCTCCTTGAGTTCCCATGATAATGTAATCGATATTATCTTCTTTAATGGCTCGTTCTATGGTACTCAACATACCGCCATCCATCAATCGATGAGTCATTTTAATTCCCTGCAAATTGCGTTTTTCAGCTATAGCATGCAGTTTAGGCAATTCGTCCTTAAAAAGTTCAAACTGAGACAATTCTACCGACTCATAAATCATCATGTAGTTTTCAGGAAAATACTGGGTGTCAAAAACAGGCAAATCGAAGGCGTGCAATAGCACTAACTCCCCGTCAATAGTATTAGCAAATTCTAGGGCGTGAACAAAAGCATTGGTAGCTGCTTCAGAAAAATCGGTCGGAAATAAGATGCGTTTCATTTTTAAATAGATTCTAGTATTAGACATCAACAACAAAATAAAGATACGATTTTAACGCTGGAATTCCCAATAAATTATGCTTTTATACAAGGCAAACGCATGAGTATTATTTTTGACACGAATTACACCAATTAGCACTAATAGTAATGATTTTAAAATAAATTACACCAATTTTATATACCTTTGGCATATTCGTGGAATATTGATGTCTTAATTTGTGTTATTTCGTGTAATTCGTGGCTGATTTTTTTTGTTTCTGAAACTCATGCGTTTGCTATGTTTTATATTCGCACGCTAAACAATACTTCATTAGATTTAGTACCTTTGCAGCCAATAATTAAGAAAATGCTAAACAACGATTCCATAGTAGCACTAGCAACACCTTCGGGTGCTGGAGCAATTGCCATAATCCGAATTTCAGGTTCAGAAGCCATTAGTATTGCTAATGCAGTTTTCAAATCGATTAAGAACAAAGATTTGACCTTGCAAAAAACACATACATTGCATTTGGGACATATTGTCGATGGATCAAAAACCTTAGATCAGGTATTGGTTTCTATTTTCAAAGGACCTAATTCCTATACAGGCGAAAATACTGTTGAAATTTCCTGTCATGGTTCTACTTATATTCAGCAACAAATTATCCAATTATTGCTTCGAAGTGGTTGTCGAATGGCCGATGCTGGGGAATTCACGTTACGTGCTTTCTTAAACGGAAAATTAGATTTATCTCAAGCCGAAGCCGTAGCCGATTTGATTTCGTCAGACAACGAAGCTTCTCACCAAATTGCGATGCAGCAAATGCGTGGTGGATTTTCGAACGAAATTGCCAAACTGCGTGAAGAATTATTGAATTTTGCTTCTTTAATCGAACTCGAATTAGACTTTGCTGAAGAAGACGTAGAATTTGCCGATAGAAGTCAGTTTAACGAATTGATAAACCGAATCGAATTTGTTTTAAAACGACTGATTGATTCATTTGCCGTTGGAAACGTAATAAAAAACGGAATTCCAGTTGCTATTGTGGGTGAACCCAATGTGGGAAAATCGACTTTATTGAATGCTTTATTAAATGAAGAACGCGCCATTGTTTCAGACATTGCTGGAACCACTCGTGATACCATCGAAGATGAATTAGTCATTGGTGGAATCGGCTTCCGATTCATTGATACCGCTGGAATTCGTGAAACTCAGGATTATGTAGAAAGCATTGGAATCAAGAAAACTTTTGAGAAAATCGAGCAAGCGCAAGTAGTACTTTATTTGGTTGACAGTTTTGAATTATCCATTGTAAGTTTGGAAGCTCTAAAAATTGAGATTGAAAAAGTGAAAAACCAATTTCCTTTAAAACCACTTTTGATCGTTATCAATAAAATGGATTTGCTTTCAGAAGAAAAAATCAAGTTAATTGAAACACAACTTACAACCGATAACACACAACTTCAATTTATTTCTGCCAAAAACAAAGTAGGAATTGACGAATTAAAAAACCAACTCCTTTCTTTTGTTAACACTGGAGCCTTGCGCAACAACGAAACTATTGTAACTAACACTAGACATTATGATTCGCTGTTAAAAGCACTGGAAGAAATCCAAAAAGTAAAATACGGACTCGAAACTAATCTATCCAGTGACCTGATGGCATTAGATATTAAAGAAGCTTTGTACCAATTTGGAATGATTACAGGCCAAGTGACTAATGATGAACTTTTAGGAAATATTTTTGCTAATTTCTGCATCGGGAAGTAATCACACTTCTTTTATTTGTTAACTACTTGTTTTTGTTGACTTTATAGGTTTTTATTTTCCTTTATTTGTTGCCTAATTGTCTTTTTTTAATTAAATTTGTTGTATAATCGTTGCCCAAATATCATTTTTGTTGCCCAAAAGCACTAATGATACAAAGTAGAGAAATTGTGCTACATATTGCTACACTTCGCTACATAACGCAACACTATGCAACATTTTATGAGCAGTAATATTTCTATTCCAAAAGTATGTAATCATTGTGGCAAAACATATATTGCTCACAAAACCACTACAAGGTATTGCAGTCACAAATGCAATTCCAGAGATTACAAATTAAAAGCCAAACAGGATAAGATTGAAAAAACACTACTGGAACAACAAAATATAATTGTTTCTAAAAATGATACTCAAATCTTAAATCCTAACTCCCTATTAACTAAAAACTATTTATCCATCCAAGATACTGCCGACCTCATCGGTGTAAGTCGTTGGACTATTAATAGAATGGTTAAACGTGGAGAACTACAAATTCACAAATTCGGCAGAAAGAAAATTATTCAAAAGGAACAAATAGAAAACCTCTTTAAATCTTAAAACTATGAAAGTCACATTAAGAGAAAGATTAAAAGGTAATAGCATTAGTTTATATCTTGACTATTATCACAAAGGAAAAAGAAAAAACGAGTTTTTACGTTTATACCTCAACCCTAATCCAAAAACAAAAACGGATAAAGAGGTAAATAAAAAAACAAAAGAACTTGCAGAAACTATTCGTGCTCAAAGACAAGTAGAAATGCAAAACGGTACTTTTGGTTTCAATGATATAGAAAAACTAAAAGGAAGCTTTACAACCTATTTAGTAAAGGTATCAGAAGACCGAAATACCAGTGATGGTAATTATGGTAATTGGGATAGTATGATAAAACACTTCAAAACCTTTGTTCCCTCAGATGTAAGCTTTCAAGAAGTAGATAAAAAGTTTGTTGAAGATTTCAAAGATTACTTAAATCGTAAAGCAGAATCCAAGAGTAAAAAGAAACTTTCTCAAAATTCTAAATATTCTTATTTCAATAAATTTAAAGCAGCTTTAAAACAAGCTGTAAAAGATGGTATTTTAAAAACCAATCCAAGCGAAGGTGTTGATGGCTTTAAGCAAGGAGAACCACAAAGAGAATTTCTAACTTTAGAGGAACTTCAAAAAATAGTACATGTAGAATGTGAATTGCCCGAACTTAAAAAAGCATTTATATTCTCAGCTCTTACTGGCTTACGTTGGTCTGATATTGAAAAACTAAAATGGTCTGAAATTCAACACTCAAATGATTACGGGCATTATATTAGATTCAGACAAAAGAAAACCAAAGGAGCAGAAACACAACCTATTTCAGAACAAGCAGTAACCTTATTAGGAGAAAGAAAAGAACCCGATGATAAAATATTCGATGCTTTAAACTACAGTGCCTGGTCTAATTTAAAATTACAGCAATGGATTTACAAAGCCGGTATTCATAAAGACATTACTTTCCATTGTGCAAGACATACCTATGCAACATTACAACTAACATTAGGAACAGATATTTATACGGTTTCAAAAATGTTAGGGCATAAAGAATTGAAAACAACTCAAATTTATGCTAAAATCATTGACGAGAAAAAACAAGAAGCTGCAAACAAAATTAAATTAGATTTCTAATGAAATATACAGATGTTTTTAATGATCTAATCTATGTATATCCAATATCAAAAGTTACACTAACAGATATACAATTCAATGAAGAATTAAAAGGGCTTTCAAATGAAAGTCCAATTGCAACTCCATTGTACCAAGTTGAATTTAAAAAAGCATTAACTCCTATTCGCAAGTATTATAGTAAGTTAGTAGCAAATACTACTACCAAGTTTCTAAATGAAATCATTGAAGAAAGTAAAAAGGACAAAATAGACGTTGAATATGAATATACTTTCAACTCAATTAAATCCCGTATTGAGCAATATTTCCATTTCATTAGAGAGCATATTTCCAACTATCAATTAACAGAAAATGTTTACCAAACCGCAACGCAAAACAGAATAAGTGATGAAGCTTATGTAATTCATTTCATGAAATACAACTGCATTATGCTGTACATGTGGAAAAACCGGTCAAATTGACCACCAGTTTCCAGTGTAAATTGACCATCAGTTCCGGAGCAAACTGACCACCACTTTCCAGTTCAAATTGACCACCT
>NCET01000493.1 GCA_002280815.1 Flavobacteriales bacterium 32-34-25
ACTTTTTTCCAAAATTAAGTATTATAATATTAATACAAATACTGGATTTTAGAATAATTTGGATTGGTCAAACTCTCCTCAGCCACTTGTTCGGTTGGGTAATTATCGGCATCGTATTTAAAAGTAGTTTTGTACATATTAGCCGAAGAAATAGTTCCTTCGCCAGATACAACCGTAGTTTCGGCAACTGTCATTACAATATTGTTTTTAGAAACCAAAGCTCCTTGATCTAACAACTTATCGTATCCTAAAATACTAAAATAAGGATTATTGAAAGTATCGTAATCAAAAGTAGTTTTTGAACTAGAAACAGAATTTTCTTCTCCACCATCAAAAACACGTTCGTCTTTAATCAGGTTTTTGTTCTTGAAAAACAAATTACCATGGTACACTTCATGCTGTTGATTTTGATTATCCACAGTAAATTTTTCATAGTAAACCGTTCCATTTGATTTGTGCATATAATAAATCACATAATTTTCAGAAGAAGTTACTTTGACTAATTTCTCCTTAAGATAGGTATAATCTAATACAACACTAAGTTCGGTTGATTTATTATAAGTCGTAATTTTAGTGATAAGACCGTCTACGTAGGTATAGTCTATTTTTTCTTTAGAATTCTCAGTACTTACAATCTGATTCTCAGTATAGGTAAACACAGAATTCTCAGCAATACCATTTTGAGTCGATTCGATTATTTTGATGAAATTTTTTGACTTATCCTCTTTATCATTCGCGCAAGAGCTTAGAAGAAGAGCAGCAATTGGAATGAAAAAAAATATTTTGATTAGATTTTTCATGATGTAATAGGTTTAATGAACTTGATATATTTGGGATTCCAAACTTAGAGATTAAATCCAGCTAAGCCAACAAAACAAGTTCAACGACCTAAAAACTCGTTAAAGCGAACATTGCGTAAAAAACAAATACTGCAAAACAATAGTTTCTATAAAAACACCAAAATACTTTTAATTAGAGTTACTAAACAGCCTCAAACAAAGCCGTTCACTACTTACTAAGCAATTATAAACTACTTATTTTAACGACAAAATACACTCTCGAAGCGGTTTAAAGAGTTTTTTTTCCTTTCAACGATTTTAAGCGGTTTACTGATTTATTGCTTCTACTTTTGAAATGAATACCAGTAAAAAACACCATGAAAAACATATTCAACCCTATTTACAGACAAGATTATTTAGAAGGCTATTCTAATGGTCAAAATCCTTATTGCGAAGTAAAAAACGATACTTACAATTCGGCTTTTAATGATGGTTTTAATGCGGGCAGGCTTGATTACGAAAGTATAAATGGCAGTCTTAGTAGTGGGATTCCAAAAAAGATTATAACCGAAAAAATCTTAGAAGAATTTCTTTTGGCTGGTTTATTAGGTATCAACATCGACACCGAAGGTTATACCCATTTTCAAATAAGCATTTTGCTTAAATGGTATCAGAGCGGTATTGAAAAATACGACCCAAAACAAAACACCTATTTACTAGACATCCTTGAAGAAAACGGAATTGACATAAACCATTCCTAAAAATAACTTTTTCATACTTAAAAAGAGAAACCCTTTTAGTTTGCCAACGCAATCCTAAAAGGGTTTCTTGATTTTATAAAGTTCTAAATTTACTTCACAAAGTCAATTGCTTTTGATAAAGCTTC
>NCET01000494.1 GCA_002280815.1 Flavobacteriales bacterium 32-34-25
TATTTTTAAAAAAAATATCTACTATTTTTTAAATAATCAATTACCGTAAGCTTGTATCAATAAGAAATATTAAATTAGCTCCTTTTACAATTTATCAAGCTACACTAGTATCGTTACTTATCAAGAAATCGGGCTTTTTTGAGTAGAGCGATTCGATTAGTTTAGTGTCTATATAGGTAGTGGTAAAAAGTACGTATTCAAACATCGGATGAATTCTCGAAGGAATATCATCTTCATCGTATCAACAATTTGCTTTTATAAAAGCAAACAACTTATCAATTTTTAAACAAGTCCAAATTCACAAATTCTCCCATTTTTTTATAGCCTTCCTGATTGGGATGCAAATAATCCTTGTCGTGCATATCGGGCAATATCACACCAGGCTCGCTACTTTCCATCAAACGATCAAAATCAATAACGACATCAAACTTTCCGCTGGTTCTAATCCATTTGTTTACAGTGGAGCGTGCTTCCTGCCTAAAAGGTGCATCATAAAAAGATTTAGCAAAAGGTAAAATTGTAGCACCATATACTTTAATTCCTCTGGCGTGAGCTTTGTCAATCATTATCTGATAAGCTTCAATTAATTCCTTCGCCATGATTGAGGCATCTTCGGCTTTTTTAATGCCACCTATGTCGTTAATACCTTCCAGAATAATAAGCCATTTCACACCGTTCTGATTTAGAATATTGTAATCAAAACGGCTTAAAGCTGTAGGCCCTAATCCTCCTCTTACAACGCAATTGCCTCCAATACCAAAATTTAAAACACCGATATTTTCAGTTGAAGGATTTTCCAGAAGTCTTTGGGAAAGAATATCCGTCCACCTGTTTTGCTTATTTGTACCAGATCCTCGTCCATCTGTAATTGAATTTCCCATCACCGCAACTGCTGAAGCTGATTTTTCTGTTTTTACATCTATATTCATAATAGAATACCAATGATCTGTTTTTACAGCTTTTTCAAATACCGTATTTTCTGTCTGATCTCCCCTTAACAAATAAGATGTAGTTCTAGATCCTGGATGCCCCGTAAGTGATTTGGTAGTTTTACCATAAAAGATAGTTATGGCTAATAGTGAGTTTGATTTTAATTTGAAATTAACTGGGTCGGTATATATGTCCGATCCTGGAGAAAGCACAATTCCCTTTTTTCCACCAAAAGTTAATTTGGTAATACTGCTTGGAATTACTTGACAGCTATCAGAAGGCACAGCAATAGAAACTGCATTTATGAATAATGAATCTTTACTATACACATTGGACAGCCTCAAACGGATTTTATTTCCTCCCAAAGATACTCGAATAATTTGTCGTAATGTATTATTGGATAAACCCGGATCAGGAGGCAGGTTATTAGGTTCAACCAGTTGTGGGGCTGTTGCCCATGTCCCTACCCATTTTTCATTAATATTATTAAAATTTTCTTTCTTACCCAAAGAAGAACAAGACACCAATAAACAAAACAAAACAACGGCTACGTAAAAGTTTTTAATAAATCTCATATTTAAAATTTTAATATTCTAATATATTCGTCAATCAATTTCCTATCGAAATAATAATGTTACTATTTCTATTACAAAAGAATCTATCAGCAATTAGATTGAGAATACTATTAATTTTAATCCCAAAAAATAAAGCAATAATGATTCTATTTC
>NCET01000117.1 GCA_002280815.1 Flavobacteriales bacterium 32-34-25
TTTATTTTCGGCATAAGTCAAGCCACTATTGTTTTTCACAAAAACAATTACTTCTTTAACACGCTTCTTGTCTTTGTTGTGATTTTTTATCGAATTGATGAGCCAGCTTTTTTCTTTGGAAGTACAATTATTCAAAACATGAATAAGCGGCAAAGTCATTTTTTGCTCTTTGATGTCGATTCCAGTTGGTTTTCCAATAGCCTCATCAGTATAATCAAATAAATCGTCTTTTATCTGAAAAGCCATCCCGATAAGTTCCCCAAACTTACGCATATTCTCTACCTGAATCTCATCTTCAATTACTGATTTTGCGCCAAGAGCACAACATGCAGCAATAAGTGTAGCGGTTTTTTTTCGAATGATTTCATAGTAAACACCTTCAGTAATATCGAGTCTTCGGGCTTTTTCAATTTGAAGTAATTCGCCTTCGCTCATTTCACGAACGGCAACTGAGATAATTTTCAATAAATCGAAATCGCCATTGTCTATAGAAAGCAACAATCCTTTGGACAATAAATAATCGCCAACAAGAACTGCAATTTTATTTTTCCAAAGTGCATTAATTGAGAAAAAACCTCTTCGACGATTACTATCATCCACCACATCATCATGAACCAAAGTAGCGGTATGAATCAACTCAATAACCGAAGCACCGCGATAGGTTCTTTCGTTTACAATTCCCTCAGAAACCATTTTGGCAGTTAGAAAAACAAACATAGGACGCATTTGTTTTCCCTTTCGATTAACTATGTAATAAGTGATTCTGTTCAACAAAGCCACCTTTGAAGTCATCGATTCATAGAACTTTTTTTCGAAAAGTTCCATTTCGTTAAAAATTGGTTGCTTTATTTGAGAAGTAATATTCATTCGAGTCCAAATATACTGCTTTCCGAATAAAAAAACAGCACTTTTTTGAACTGAAAGTCGTTTTTTATGCTTCTTTATTGGCTAATTGTCCACAAGCTGCGTCAATGTCTTTTCCACGACTTCTTCTGTAGCTTCGAGTGCCTTAATGTAAGCATTGATGGATTCTTCTGATGCTTGTTGGAATTCGCCATCATCAATTGGGTTGTATTCTATCAAGTTAACCTTGCAAGGCACATATTTACAGAATTTGACTAACGCATCAATAGATTTTTTATCATCATTAATTCCTTTCCAAACCACATATTCATAAGAAATCTTGCTTTTAGTTTTTCGGTACCAATATTCCAATGCTTCACGCAAATCAGCCAAAGGGAAATTTTTACTAAAAGGCATAATTCGAGCTCTGATTTCATCAATTGCCGAATGCAGCGAAACGGCTAATTTAAATCTCACTTCGTCATCAGCCATTTTCTTAATCATTTTTGGAATTCCCGAAGTCGAAACCATAATTCGCTTTGGAGACATCCCTAATCCTTCTTCAGAAGTAATCATTTCGATTGCTTTCAAAACATTATTGTAATTCATCAACGGTTCACCCATTCCCATGAAAACAATATTCGACAAAGGATGATTGTAATACAAACGGCTTTCTCGGTCTATTGCAATAACCTGATCGTAAATTTCGGCTGGTTCCAGATTTCGCATTCTTTTTAATCGCGCTGTAGCGCAAAAATTACAATCCAAACTACAACCTACCTGACTAGAAACACAAGCAGTAGTACGTGTTTGAGTAGGAATCAAAACCGATTCCACCACTAAACCATCATGCAAACGAACTGCATTTTTAACCGTTCCGTCTTCCGAACGTTGCATCGTATCTACTTTGATATGATTGATAACAAAATTATTTTCGAGCATGCTACGAGTCGCTTTCGCCACATTAGTCATATCTTCAAAACTATGAGCACCTTTGCTCCACAACCATTCATAAACTTGGTTTCCACGAAAGGATTTATCCCCATTAGCAACAAAAAAATTGCGTAATTCTTCTTTAGATAAGGCTCGTATGTCTTTTTTCTCAATCATGCTGCAAAGTTAATTACAATTTTGAATTATAATCAATTTTTCTGACCTACAAAATTATATTTTGTAACTTTGTTTTGTAAAACAATCAGTTATGGGACTTCTAGAATTAAAACATAAAATTCAAATGCAAATTGAAAATGCTGATGAACGTTTATTGCGTATTGTTTCCTCTGTTTGTGATAATTATTTGGAAGATACAGTTGATAATAAAAGTATTGTATCCGAATCCGTTGTTGCTTACGATACCACTGGAAAACCTTTAACATTAGAACAATACAATAAACAAATTGACAAAGGAATTGATGATTTTAATCATGGAAGATTTATTTCGCAAGAAGATTTAGAAAACGAAATAGATAGCTGGTATAATGAATAAATTTAAAATAATTTGGTCATTTGAATCCAAATCAGATTTAAATAAAATTAAAAATAATATTTCTAAATCCAAATTAAAAAACATTGTGATAGCCCCTAAACAAATTGTTTTTCCAGAACAGTTTCAAATTGATGAATATCGAAAAGATTGTAGAAGAATAATTGAAGGTAATTACAAAATTCTATACCAATTTGAAAACAATGAAATTAGAATAATTAAAATTTTCAACTCTCTACACGACCCTATAAAAAGTTTAAAATAATGCATTTCATTTCCCAAGAATTAGAAGATTATATCGAACAACATTCTGAAAAAGAACCTCAATTATTAGCTGCTTTAAACAAAGAAACCTATCAAAAAATTCTTTTGCCCCGAATGCTTAGCGGGCATTTCCAAGGACGTGTTTTAAGCATGTTATCCAAATTAATTCGTCCTGTAAACATTCTTGAAATTGGAACTTACACTGGCTATTCGGCTTTGTGCTTGTGCGAAGGAATGCAAGAAAACGGACAACTTCACACCATAGATATCAAAGAAGAATTAGTCGATTTCCAAAGAAAACATTTCGACAAATCACCTTGGGGCAACCAAATTGTTCAACATTTAGGAGAAGCTGTGGACATAATTCCTACTCTTGATATCAAATTTGATTTGGTTTTTATTGATGCCGATAAAGAAAATTACTTAAATTATTTCGAATTAATTGTCCCTAAAATGAACAAAGGTGGTATTATTCTTTCAGATAACGTTTTATGGAGCGGAAAGGTTCTTGAACCATTAAACCCGAAAGATATAAGTACTAAAATACTATTAGAATACAATAAACTATTGAAAGAAGATCCAAGAGTAGAAACCGTATTACTTCCTATTCGAGATGGATTAACAGTAAGCAGAGTACTTTAAGTTCAACTTAAAATCCTAAAAAACAGAAACCGCATATTCGAACTTATAAGTTTCAAATATGCGGTTTCTATTTTAGAATCAAACTTTAAAAAATTAAAGCGGGAAATATTTTATTTGTGTAAACTGATAAATTCTATAGATAAACAATCCTGTCATCATTCCAAAAAGATAACCCGAAAGTATATCCAATGGATAATGCAATCCTAAGTAAATACGGCTATATGCAAAAATTAAAGGCCATAAAAACAATAAAAAAGTGTATTTAAAATACGGCTTAATTAAATGATAAATAAACATTGCTACTGCCATACTATTGGCTGCATGACCAGAGAAAAAGCTAAATGATTTTGTTTTTTTTACAATTCTTATAATCGAATTAATTTCAGGATTATTACAAGGACGCAATCTTTCAAATCCATACTTGAACAAATTAGTGCATTGATCTGTTATCAATATTAGCAATGCTATAAACAACAAAACATACAAGGTTTGTTTCCCTCCTATTTTTTTATAAATAACATATAGTAAAACTAAAAAAAGTGGTGTCCAATTGGTTTGCTTAGTTATAAAAAGCCAAAGACCATCATAAGTCTCAGAACCAAGTCCGTTTAAGTAAACTAAAAGTTGAACATCTAATGCAAGGAGTTTATCTAACATTATCGGTTACGTTTTACTGGACCAGCAATATCTTCAATATCTTCTTTAATTTTAGTTGCCTGAACTACACTATCTCCTAAAATATCTTCTTTTACTTTATTTATTTGTGTATTCAAACCACCAGTCATATCTGTTAATGATTTAGTATCCAAGCCGTTTTCTTCTGCTCCTTTTTGAATTTCATACTTTATATCATTCGTCGCATTTTTTAATTGCGCCATAGCTTTTCCCATGGTGCGTGCAACTTCAGGTATTTTATCTGAACCAAAAAGCAACAACACAACAAACATTATAAAGACTAATTCTCCTCCTCCAATACCAAACATATTCTATTATTTTTTAATTGCAAATATACCAAAATTAAAAAAGTCTACTTTTAATTTTTTCATAAAATAAAAATAGCTTTCGTAATCAACAATAACCTTTAGTACTTTCAATTATTTATTAATGCTCAGTGATTTTCTTATACTCAACATTCTTAGTAACAAGAAAATCCATTAGTTTGAATTCCTCATTTGGCTGCATCAATTCTCTGGACTTAGAATCGTTTTCACAATAAATTAAAAACAATTTAATTTCATCATCTTTTAAATGCAGTGTGTTAGAAAAGAAAGAGTAATTTACCTTATTCATTACTACCTCAGAAAAACTTGTTTCTTTATAAAAATCTGTTTTTTGAGGATTCTTTTCCCTTAAAACCCCTAAAACATCTTTGTAAATTCTCACGAAGTCCATACCGTTTTCTATACCGCCTACAGGAGGCATTGTTCTATTTTTAGGCGATGATTTCTCGTCGTCAAAATATTTTAAGTCCACATATTTTTGAGAGTTCCCTTCAATAGGATTCAATTCTTTTTTAGCACGAATAAGAACTTCGGCTAATTCATTGGTAAACACTTCTAGATGTACAATCAATTTTGCCGTAATAAAATCGCCTTCACTAAGTACAATTCTCTTAGACTTGAATGACAAACTAGAAAAAACCAAAGTATCGTTAACCCTAGCCTTAACTTCAAACGAACCAAACTGATTTACTACAGCTCCCACATTAGAATTTACAACCTGACCCTCTAGAATTTTTCGTGCTCCTATTTGGCTAAAAGAAAATTGAGCTAAAAGAAGAAAAAATAAAACGCTTACTTTAGTTTTCATATACAGTTATTTTATTATAATTTTTGGCCAGAGTTAAAATATAGAATTTAGACAAAGTTTTGTTTTTTGATCTTACCGATGATGCAAAATCATTATTTTCTATGCAATACAACTGAAAATCTCTAATGTAATCTTTCTTAATTTTTAATGTTTCAATATAGAAATTTTCTTCAAAAAGATACTCTAATTTAGCCATTAATTGTTCTTTTTCTGAAACTACCAACTCTTTTTTCAATCGGGCTGTTCTTCCAGACATCCAGTTCAAAGGTCGGTCTAAAAAACCTGATCTTGAAGTATACAATCTTCTTTCGGCAACTGTATATTTTTTTTGACCATAAGGAATAATTCCCAAGTTTTCGGCAGTAATTTTAGAATTTTCCTGAACAATTACTTCCTTTAAAGGAAAGCTTTGTGTTTTTAATTGCACCTGCAAAACTGCCTTCTCTAAATCGGCACGAACTATCTTTTTACGTAAAGTTACAAGATTTACTGCAGAAAATACTAAAACATCTCCTTCTTTTAGAAAAAGAGTAAATTTCCCGTTTTGATCACTCGAAGTCGCTTTTTCGGTAGTTTCATTTATAACATTAACCCCTTCGACCAATGTAGAATCGACACGAATTAACCCGTGAATTTCTTTTCTATCATTATTTTGACAAAAAACAACTTGGCACAATAAAAACAACAGAATAAAATAAGTATTATTGATTTTCACTAGCTAGTATCTCTTTATATTTTTGAGCCAATTCAGCCAGCAAAAACTCAATTGTTGTCTTATTTTTCATTTCTAATATTTTTGTGAATTTTGGATTATCCACCACATAAAACTTAAAACCTTTTACATAGTCTAAAGGTATATTTAATGTGCTAATAAAATGTGTTTCGGCAAACATTTTTTCTAATAGAAGAATGTAGCCTTCTTTTTTTTCGACTTCTAATTCCTTTTTCAACATAGCAGTCCGACCAGAAATTAAATTAATTAAAGGATCGAAAGCGACTGAACCACCAGCCATTCCTCCACCACTTGCTGAAGGATCTAAACTGGATGCTGCTTTTAATTTTCTCTCGGCTGGAGTGTATTTTTTTTGATTAGAAGAAATGATTCCGAGTGAAACTGCATTAATACTATTATAATTTCGAATAACCACCTCATTTAACTGATTAACTAATGCGGTCAAATGCACCGTGAAACTTTTATTCTCAAAATCCTCAGCACACAACAAAACTTCTTTTCGCTTGAATTGCATTCCCGAAAACACTAAAACATCGCCAACATTAGCTTTTATTGAAAAATCTCCGTTTTCATTGGTCAAAACCGATTGCTCCGATTGTACGTTTATAACATATATTCCCTCCAAATTAGAAACATACGCATTCACTTGCCCTTTTATCACCATCGGATTATTCGATTGCCCAAAAGAAACAGTAGTAAACAAAACAAAAAATGCAATTAAAGATTTATTCATTTTACAATATTCCAAGTGAGTAAAAATAGACTAAGCTTATGCCAATTTGCTACTAAGAAGCTGATAAAAATTTGTTAATAAAACCCACACAATTCCTAGACTGATTTTATACCTTTAAATCCAAAAACAAGAAAATGAAAAACCTACTCTTAGCCAGTACTTCCACTTTACACGGAAGCGACTATCTAGATTATTTACTTCCCGAATTACAACTTCATTTTGAGAATTGCAAAACAGTATTATTTATTCCTTATGCCCGTCCTAGCGGAATTTCTCATGAAGAATACACTCAAAAAACAGCTTTGACTTTTGCCAAAATAAATATCAATATAAAAGGAATTCATGAATTTGAAGATGCAGCTTTAGCCATTCAAAATGCAGAAGGAATTTTCACAGGTGGAGGAAATACTTTTTTATTAGTGAGCCAATTGTACCATTACAAAATCATGATTACACTAAAAGAAACTCTTGAAAAAGGAACTCCTTATCTAGGAACCAGCGCAGGAAGTAACATTGCAGGACTCAGTATGCAAACCACAAACGACATGCCTATAATTTATCCTCCAAGTTTTCAAACTCTAGGATTAATTCCGTTTAATTTAAATGTACATTTTCTGGATATCGATTCGCAATCTACACACATGGGAGAATCTCGCGAAACCCGAATTAACGAATTTCTACAATTCAATAATTTCCCTGTTTTAGGATTAAAAGAAGGCAGTTGGCTCGAAATAAAAAAAGGAAACATAATTTTAAAGGGAAGTTTATCCGCTAAATTATTTAGAAAAAATCAGTCTCCAGTAGAAATAGCCGCAGAAACAGAATTGAGTTTTATCCAATAACTTATTAAACTCCAAATTTTCAAAAATTCCAATTTCCAATTATCTCGATTTTTAAAAATTATCCACAAACAGCCTAAAAACAAAAAACCCGAAACGGTTAAGTTTCGGGTTAAAGAGCGAAAGACGAGGCTCGAACTCGCGACAACCAGCTTGGAAGGCTGGAGCTCTACCAACTGAGCTACTTTCGCATTATTATTTTTTAGAACTCTAGCAAACTAAATTTGCTTTTAGAGCGAAAGACGAGGCTCGAACTCGCGACAACCAGCTTGGAAGGCTGGAGCTCTACCAACTGAGCTACTTTCGCATAACGGGTGCAAATATAAAGAATACCAGCTAACTTTTTTAAAACTAAATTGTTATACTTTAATTTTTTTTCATGTAAATTATTCAAAAACCTTACTTTTATTAATTCCGTTGTATTTTTTCTCCTAAATTAATTTAGAAGTACGCTTGTAGGATTCTGAAGGAAAATAAATAAACAAACAAGACTTATCTTTTATAATACTAATTAACTCATCGGTAATTTCAACTGGAACAGCAGGACAACCAAGGCTTCTTCCCAAGCGTTTATTATTTCGAACAAAAGATTCCGAAACATAATTAGCTCCATGAACCACTACTGCTCTATTGCGTGCGTTATCATTAATCCCTGGTTCTAAACCATCTAATTTTAATGATTTTCCATGTTTCCCGTTGTAAATTTCTCCTGTGCTGTAAAAACCCAAACTACTTTTGTACGATTCGGCAGCATTTGAAAAATTATTAGCAAATTCGTCTCCAGTATTTCTACCATGAGCTACTAGAGAATGCAACAAAATAGTATCAGTATCCAAGTCAATAACCCAAAGTCTTTTAGTATTTGCTGACAAACTAAAATCAATCAAGGTTAGTATATTTTTACTAACCAATCCCTTTTCTTTTAATTTGTTAAAACCTTCTAAAGCTTCTTTAAAACTTTCTAATTTGGGTAAATTAAAATTAGTTGCGCTTAATTTATTATATATTTCCTCAACAGTTAATTCTGTATTGGCTTTCAATACATTCGTTTTTAAAACCACCGGAGTACTTGAATTGGCTTTAGAAAAAAACACATTTGAAGACATTAATAAAAAAGTCAAGACCAGGAAGAACACAATTCTTTTATAAACCATTGATTATTATTTAATTACACCTAAATTACAGCTCCCAAAAATATACAAAAAAGACGCTAAAAAAAACTCATCAATCTATTATAAGATGTTTTTAACTCGTTAGTAGTTTTTTAATTACAAAAGACGTTGTTAAAAAATTGTTAATCTCGCTAAATTTATTATTTTTGCTTGACTTATTAATTCTTCATGGCGTTATTTAGATTATCCATTTATTGCTTATTCACGCTATTAAACCTAAGTGTTTTTGCTCAAAAAAAAATTATTTCAGCAAAACAAAAAGGTGGAAACATCTCTATTGATGGAAAAATTGAAGAAGAAGAATGGCATAAAAACACTGAAATCGCTTCTGATTTTATAATGTTTACTCCTGACAACGGAAAAATCATTAGTGAAGACAAAAAAACAGCTGTAAAAATCCTTTACGATAATGATGCAATATACATTTCGGCAACATTAAACGATAACGAACCAGATAAAATCCAAAGAGAACTTACCCAAAGAGATATTTTTGGCGTAGCCGATCATTTTGCAGTTTACATTAACGGTTTTAACGATGGGCAACAAGACTATCGTTTTTTTGTAAGTGCTTCGGGCACACAAATGGATTGCTTAGCAACTGAGGAAACAGAAGATTTCACTTGGGATGCTATTTGGCAAAGTAGCGTAGAAATAACGGCTACGGGCTGGACAGTAGAAATGAAAATTCCGTATGCTGCTTTTCGTTTTCCAAAAAACAAAAAACAGCATTGGGGCATCAATTTCATGCGAGAAATTAAAAGAAAAAATCAAAAATATACCTGGAATTATGTAGATGCTAAAATTGGTGCAGTCTTAACTCAATCTGGAGAATTAGACGGAATAGAAAACATCAATCCGCCCACGCGTCTTTTCTTTATACCCTATACTTCAGCTTATTACCAAAAAGACAATGCTTCTTCTGACAAAACTTTTAAGGCAGGATTAGATATTAAATACGGAATTAATGATGCTTTTACCTTGGACGCCATTTTAGTTCCTGATTTTGGACAAACTAAATTTGACAATGCCATACTAAACTTAGAACCTTTTGAGCAAGAGCTTAATGAGAATCGTCCTTTTTTTACCGAAGGAACTAATCTTTTTAATATTGGAAATCTTTTCTATTCGAGACGAATTGGTGGAAATCCTATTGTTGAAAAAGATGTTTTAGAAGAAGAATTAGAGCCAAATGAAGAAATCACACTTTTTCCAAATACAGTAGATCTCATTAATGCGGTTAAAATATCAGGAAGAACTAAAAGCGGATTAGGAATTGGTTTTTTAAACGCAATTACTGAGAAAACATTTGCTACAATAAAAAACAGCAATACTAACGGTAGCCGAAAAGAAATAATCAATCCGTTAACAAATTACAACATATTAGTATTTGATCAACGTTTTAGACAAAATTCATCCGTTTCATTTATTAATACGAACACCAGTAGAAATGGCAGTTTTAGAGATGCTAATGTTGCTGGAATAATATTCGATTTAAACACAAAAGCAAATACTTATAATCTTTCGGGAGATTTTAAATACAGTAGCATCAATGATATTACTGATTATGATGGTTTTAAAACCTTCCTGACTTTTGCAAAAACAAGTGGAAGATACCGTTATATTCTTTCAGGGAAATACCTTTCTGAGGATTATGATGTAAATGATCTTGGCATAATTTTTTATACCAATTATCATAATGCTTATGCCAATATGAGCTACCGAATTCTTAATCCAAGCAAGTATTTCAACACTTTTAATTTTGAACAAGAAATCAATATCGAAATTCAAAATAACACTGGAAAACTTCAGGAATCCTGGTACAAAACCATTATAAAAGCCTCCACTTTAAACAATCATGAATTAGAATTTGGAATTATTACGAGTCCTTATGTAAACTTTGATTTTTACGAACCTAGAAGCACTGGTCGCTATGTTTATATCCCTCGCCGATTTGAAAGCTTTATTGGATTAAAGACAAATAGAAACAACAACCTCAACTTAGATATTAATTTTTCGGGAATTAAATACGACGAAAAAGGCAGATCAACATATAATATTCTTGCTGGGCCAAAATATCGTTTCAATAATAAATTTTCTCTTTCCTACTACATAGATTACACCAAACACAATAACGACTTAGGATGGGTTGCTAACGACAATTCAGACATTATTTTTGCTAAAAGAAATGTAGAAATTTTTCAAAACGATTTTACAGGTAAATACTCCATCACCGATAAAATGACCTTTAACTTAACTGCCCGTTATTATTGGTCCTATTCATCAAACAAAAACTTTTACACCTTAAATGATAATGGTTATGTAACACCTAACACTAACTTTATCATGAACAAGAATAGAAATTTTAATTCTTGGAATTTCGATTTATCTTATTCATGGTGGTTTGCACCAGGAAGTCAATTATCGGTATTGTATAGAAACTATGCACAGGACGAAACTAATGTAGTAGAAAGAAAATTAAACAAAAACATCAATACCATATTTAATGCTAATATGACTAATATTTTTTCTATTAGCTTGCGCTACTTTATTAACTACAATTCAGTGAAAAACAAATTCTAAAGTGCATTTATTTTAAAAATATTGTCTTTCTGCAACAAAATTATCATTTTTACTATAGCTAAATTCTTGAATACATAATAGTAGTTTGATTCACAACGAAGATTTTAGAAATAATTTATCTTTGTCAAAAACTAAAAACTAATGAACAAAAAAGTAATCCTAATGATTTTGGATGGTTGGGGAAAATCTCCTGACCCGAAAGTATCTGCAATTGACAATGCAAATGTTCCCTTTATAAATAGTCTTTATAAAAAATACCCTAGCGCACAACTTAGAACCGATGGTCTACACGTAGGTCTACCTGAAGGTCAAATGGGAAATAGCGAAGTAGGACACATGAATCTGGGTGCTGGTAGAATTGTTTACCAGGATTTAGCTAAAATCAATTTGGCTGTAGCCAATAAAACTTTGGCACAAGAACAAGTTCTTAAAGATGCTTTTCAATATGCAAAAGACAACAATAAAAAAGTACATTTCCTAGGATTAGTTTCTGACGGAGGTGTTCACTCTCATACTTCTCACTTGCGTGGATTAATTGATGCTACACAAGATTATGGTTTAGATCAGGTTTTTGTACACGCTTTTACCGATGGTAGAGATGTTGATCCAAAATCGGGAAAAAAATACATTCAGGATTTAGAAAACTATATTGCTAATACACCTGTAAAAATTGCTTCGGTAATTGGTCGTTATTATGCGATGGATCGTGACAAACGTTGGGAAAGAGTAAAACTAGCTTATGATCTAGTTGTTAATGGAACTGGAACACCAACACAGGATGTGGTTACCTCGATTGCAACTAGCTATGGAAATGATGTAACTGATGAATTTATCCAACCTTTGGTTGCTGTTGATGCTAACAATAATCCTTTAGCTACTATTCAAGAAGACGATGTGGTTATTTTCTTCAACTTTAGAACCGATAGAGGTCGTGAATTAACTGAAGCGCTTTCGCAACAGGATTTCCACGAACAAAACATGCATAAATTGAATTTGTACTATGTTACATTAACCAATTATGACGAAACCTACCAAAATGTAAAAGTGGTTTACAACAAAGACAACATCACAGAAACACTAGGTGAAGTTTTAGAAAAAGCCAACAAAAAGCAAATTCGTATTGCCGAAACTGAAAAATATCCTCACGTAACTTTCTTCTTTTCAGGAGGAAGAGAAGAACCTTTCAATGGCGAAAGCAGAATCCTAAAAAACTCTCCAAAAGTAGCCACTTACGACTTACAACCTGAGATGAGTGCTTATGAATTAACTGATGCGCTATGCCCAGAACTTGAAAAAGGAGACGTTGATTTTGTTTGCCTCAATTTTGCCAATGGCGACATGGTAGGACACACTGGAATTATGGAAGCAGCTATCAAAGCCTGTGAAGCCGTTGATAAATGTGTAGAAAAAGTAATTTCTACAGCCTTAGCAAATGGTTATTCTACGATTGTAATTGCCGATCACGGAAATTGCGAAACTATGATTAATCCTGATGGAAGTCCAAATACCGCTCACACCACTAATCCTGTACCATTTATTTTGGTTGACAATGACCAAATGGCAATTCAAGATGGTGTTTTAGGGGATATCGCTCCAACTATTTTAGACCTAATGGGAGTACAACAACCAGCAGCAATGTCTAGTCATTCTTTATTAGTGAAATAATACTTTTTTTGACTAATACATAGAAATGCCCTGAATCGTTTTCACGATATAGGGCATTTTTTACACCAAATACTAAGATTAGTAACCTTCGTACCAACTAAATTTTTCCTGAATTATTTTATCTTTTTCTTGTCTTAAAAAATTCAAGTAAGCTAGAGCCACAGGAGAAAGTTTTTTTCCTTTCAACCAAATTAAACTCCACACCGTTTTTATAGGAAGTCCTTTGACAGGAATTATTTGTAATTCATTATTTTGCAATTCATTTTTTATACCTATTAAAGGCATTATTGAATAACCAAAATCAGCCAATATAGCCTGCTTAACAGCTTCATTTGAAGTAAGAGTTAACTTTTTCAATACTGGAACTGCATTTTTTTTAATAAATTCTTCCATCGTTTGTCTTGTTCCTGAACCTTTTTCTCTAAAAATTAATGGCAATTCATAAAAAACATTCTTTGTATATTCTTTACTCTTATATTTTTCGTTGTTATTCCCAACAAGAAATAATTTGTTTTGCAACAAATCCAACTTTTCAAGAGGAATTGTTGTAGGTAGTATTGACACCAATGCAAAGTCTACTTCATTATTTTCCAAACTTCTAATCACTTTGTTTTTATTAGTCACATCCATAAGCAACTCTATTTCTGGATTGGATTTTATAAAATCAGAAAGAAAAAAAGGCATTACATATTTAGCTGTTGAAACTACCGAAATCTTTAATCTTCCAGACAAAAGTCCTTTATAAGATTGCGTTTTATAATTAATGGCATAAACTTGATTGATTATATTCTCTGCCGCCTCAGCAATTTCAAATCCAAAATCAGTGATGAAAATTTTCCTTCCAATAATTTCAGTCAACGGAATATCAAATTGATTTTGAAAATTCCTAAGCTGAATGGATACAGCAGGTTGGGTTAAATTCAAATCTTCAGAAGCTTTAGTAACGCTTCTCGTTTCAACTATTTTTAAAAAAATCTGGAGTTGATTTAAAGTATAATTCATAAAATATTTTTATACATTTCATTACAAATATAAATAAAAATATATGAGTTAAAACTCAGAATTTTGCAGAATCAAATATTCTACAAACCCTTAAAACGAATCAAATGCAAAAATTAAAATTAATTGAAGGTGAATTTACATCGGAAGAATTCAAAGAAGTACTAAGTAATCTTTATTCAAACAAAATAAAATTCTATGAAAGAAAGGATTTTAGTTCATTAATCAGATCTGGTAAAAAGGATCTAATAGCAATCAAAAAAATTGACGAATTAAATCAAAGTGTCAAACAGTTTCTGGAAATATTTTCAAGAGCAGAAGCGGACAATCAAAAACTAATTGTTTTATCGGAGATACAAATTATTTTTAAAAATTCTGAAATCTTTAACAAAAAAACCATTTGAATTTAGTTGGAAAACACGCCCATTTACTCCTATAATAAAAAACAACATAACAATAAATCAAAAACTGAAATGAATTTTAATTTACTAATTGAAAATCTTACAAACCCTGCCTTACTTTTTTTTGTTCTTGGTATAATTGCAGTATATTTAAAAAGTGATTTAGAAATCCCTCAAAACTCTTCAAAATTTATTTCACTTTATTTATTATTTGCCATTGGCTTTAAAGGAGGGCAAGAATTATCACACGAAACCTTTACTAGTGAAATAGCATGGTCAATGATATTTGGAATCTGCATTTCGCTATTTATCCCTCTATATACATTTTTCATTTTAAAGAAAAAACTAAACATATTTGATTCGGGAGCAATAGCAGCAGCTTATGGTTCAGTTAGCGCAGTAACATTTGTAACTGCTGTTTCATTTCTCGAATCACAACAATTAAACCTTCATGGACACATGGTTGCAATAATGGCACTAATGGAGTCACCTGCAATAATAATAGGATTAGTTTTAATATCTATTTTCAACAAAAAAGAGTCTAAATCTATTAAAAAAAGTTCAATACTAAAACACTCTTTAACAAATGGTAGTGTACTACTAATACTTGGAAGTTTAGCTATAGGCTTTATGGCTAGTGACAAACAAGCAGAAGGCATTGCTCCATTTACTAATGATCTTTTTAAAGGATTTCTGGCCATATTTCTTTTAGACATGGGAATTACAAGTGGTAAAAAATTACAATCATTTTTCTCTTTTGGTCTATTTCCTACCCTATTTGCCATATTAATACCATTATTCAATGGTTGTTTGTTTGCAATATTAAGTTCCTTAATTACTGATGACATCAGTAATAGATTTATGTTTGCAATATTAGC
>NCET01000118.1 GCA_002280815.1 Flavobacteriales bacterium 32-34-25
TTTTAAATTTTCTTCTAAAAATTCCCGGGACGGAATTACTTCGCTTTGATTAGAAACAATGGCTCCTAGTTTGCTTCCATCAGGTCTGGAATCAAAATAATTATCGGAGATAATTTCAGAGGTCTTTTCGGCAATTCCTTTAATAATTACCTGACGTTCGGCACCATGCCAAAAAAAAGAAAGACAAACATTAGGATTCTGCTCTATTGCTTTTCCTTTTTCCGAATTATAATTGGTATAAAAAACAAAACCTTCTTCATTATACCTTTTCAACAGCACTACTCTTGCTTTTGGATATCCATCCAAACCAAATGTTGAAACCGTCATGGCATTCACCTCTTCTCCACTTCCAAAATCTTCTACCTCATGGAACCAACGATGAAATAGATTAATAGGATCCTCAGGAATATTAGATTCTAATAATTCACTCTTTTCATAAGATCTTCTATAATTACTTAAATCTTCCATTGTATATTGTAATTAGTATTATAATTATAAATCAAAGCTTACATCATCGTCTGCCAATAAAATAGCCGGAAAAACAGTTTCTGCCTCATCTTTAAATTTATTGATGTTATCATATCGGGTAGAATAGTGACCTAAAATGAGTTGCTTCACATTAGCTTTCGTAGCAATAGTAGCTGCTTCTATAGCTGTTGAGTGCATGGTTTTCGCCGCTAAATGTTCTTCCGATTGCAAAAAAGTAGATTCGTGATACAATACATCTGCATTTTCTATTATTGGAATAATGGCTTCGTTATAACTGGTATCAGAGCAAAAAGCATAACTTTTAGGTTTTTCGGGATCAAAAGTCAATTTTTCATTTGAAATCAAAGTTCCATCATCTAGCAGAATATCTTTACCGTTTTTTATGTTTTGGAAATAACATTTCTCAATTTGATATTCCCGAACGGCATCTACATTTAATTTTCGTTCGGCCATTTTTTCTTCGAATAAAAATCCATTTGTATACACACGATGTTTTAACGGAATGGTTTTTACCATCACTTTATCGTCTTCATAAATTAACTCGCTTTGGTTTGAAGTTAATTCGTGAAAATGCAAACCAAAATTGGGCCACGAATTAGACAATCGCAATTGCAGTAATATAATTTCTTTTATTCCTTTGGGACCATAAATAGCCAAATCGTTATTTCGATTCAATAACGAAAAAGTAGAAATCAAACCAATTAATCCATAAAAATGATCCCCGTGTAAGTGCGAGATAAAAATATGGTTAATCTTAGAAAATTTGATTTTGTTTTTGCGCAGTTGCACTTGGGTTCCTTCGCCACAATCAATAAGAAAAAGTCGATTTCTTATTTCAATCAACTGCGAAGTAGGATTAGTAAATGTACGTGGAGTGGCTGCATAACAGCCAAGAATAGTCAATTTCAAAGTGTATTTGGTTAACTGGTTATTTGTTTAATCGTTATATAAAAATCATTCGATTAAACTTTTAAACGAATAAACAATTAAACGATTTAAAACCCTAAGTCTCTTTCTATTTCTTCCATCTCAATAATATCATGAGCTTCTAATAAAGACGGAACTACAGTAAATTTTTCAGGTAAAGCATTATAATCAAAATCAGCAACTACAACAATAAAAGATTTTTTTGATTTTTTATGTTTTTTAGACATGGGTAAAAACAATTTCAAATCACTTACCGGCAATTCCTCTTTGTAACCTAAAAGGTCAATTATAATATTATGTTTTTCGTAACTCTTATATTGATGCGTAACCTTCATTAAAAAAGAAGTAAAATCGCCTTGAGTATCCTTAATTATAACAGTATGTTCTTTTTGATCTACTTTCATAGCTGTGAAATTTTATTGTTAATTACAAAAATCTAAAGTTACTAAGATTTTTTAAACTTACTGAATTTTTGAAGCCAAAAGATAAATAACAGCCATTCTAATTGCTACTCCATTTTCAACTTGGTTCAGGATAACTGATTGTCCAGAATCGGCTACTTCAGATGTAATTTCTACTCCTCTATTGATAGGTCCTGGGTGCATGATTACAATTTCTTTATTCAACGATTCTAATAAAGTTTTATCTACACCATATTGTTGTGCATATTCTCTGGTTGATGGAAAATAATTCACATCCATTCTTTCGTTTTGAACACGCAACATATTGGCAACATCACACCATTCTAAGGCTTTTCGTAAATTAGGTTCTACTTTTACACCAAGGGATTCAATGTATTTTGGAATCAAAGTTTTAGGACCACAAACTTTTACTTCGGCACCTTGCATTTGCAACGCATAAATATTAGACAAAGCGACTCTTGAATGCAAAATATCTCCGACAATAACTACTTTTTTTCCAGCTACATCTCCAAGTTTTTCTCTTATCGAATAACTGTCTAATAAAGCCTGTGTAGGATGTTCATGAGCTCCATCACCAGCATTTACAATGCTTGCTTTTACATTTTGTGATAAAAAGTGAGCTGCACCAGGATTAGCATGACGCATCACCACCATATCTACTTTCATCGAAAGAATATTATTTACAGTATCAATAAGTGTTTCACCTTTTTTAACCGAAGATTGTGCTGCCGAAAAACTAATTACATCAGCCGATAATCGTTTTTGGGCTAATTCAAATGAAAGTTTGGTTCTTGTACTGTTTTCGAAAAAAATATTGGCAATAGTAATATCTCGTAACGAAGGCACTTTCTTAATAGGACGATTAATGACTTCTTTAAAATGATCCGCTGTTTCAAAAATAAGGTCTATATCATTTTTGTTAATATATTTGATACCTAATAAATGATTTACGCTTAATTCGCTCATTGTTTTTTATTTGTTTGTAGTTTACTGTTTTTGGTTTTTAGTTTAAAATAACAACAAACCATAAACAACAAACGATTCCTTTTTTAACTTAATTAGTAACCAGATAAACGGTATCTTCTCCATCATTTTCTTTCCAACTTACTTTTACCTTCTCATTATTAATAGCATCCACTTGTCTTCCTCTATAATCCGGTTGAATAGGTAAATTGCGGCTAAAACGTCTATCAATCAAAACTAGCAACTCTATTTCAGAAGGTCTTCCAAAAGATTGAACCGCAGTCAATGCTGCTCTAATGCTTCTACCTGTATATAAAACGTCATCAATAAAAATGACTTTTTTATTTTCTACAATAAAATTGATATTGGTTTTATTTGCTTCCAATGGTTTTTCGGTTCTTCTAAAATCATCTCTAAAAAAAGTGATGTCTAGATAACCTAATTTTATTTCTGGTGTATTGTATTCTTTTTCTAACACTTCTTTTAGTCGTTCTGCTAAAAAAGTTCCTCTAGGCTGAATACCAATTAAAATAGTGTCTTTAAAATCGAGATGTTTTTCAATTAGCTGACAAGCCAAACGATGAAGAATGATATTGACTTCTTTGGAATTAAGCAAAACTTTTTGAGTCATAGTAAAGAATTATATTGGGTAGTGCAAATATACAAAATCAGATTTTATAACCTTAAACAATATCTAAATTTAAAATTTAAGTTAAAAATGACTTCAATAATTTAAATAATACAACAAAACAGCAAAATTCTATAACGCTGAATATTAACTTATAGGGTAATTTTATCTCTACATAATTAATTAACCTATAAATATAAAAATCATGCAAAATACAGTAAAAAGACTCCTATTACTTCTAATTGTTATGTTTACGTTTTCAAGCTGTGAAATCATTGGCGGAATCTTTAAAGCAGGCGTAGGCGTTGGAATATTTCTTGTAATTGCCTTTTTTGCGCTTATCTTTTTTGTCATTAGTAAGATAATAGGGAAGAAATAATTGTTTAAACAATAGAAGAAAACAAAATTATCTGGTGACTCATCATCAATTTAAATCACTAAAAAACATAAAAAAACCGAGTCAGAAATGACTCGGTTTTTGATTTTAATACTAATTGCTTAGTTATAAAATTATTTTACTTCTTCGTAATCTACGTCTTGAACGTTATCACCTTCAGCTTGTGGTTCAGCAGCAGCTTGACCTTGCTCTCCTTGAGCGTACATAGCTTCAGTAGCAGTTTTCCAAGCAGCATTTACATTATCTAAACCTTTTTGGATAGCAGCAATATCTTGAGATTGGTGTGCCATTCTAAGTTCAGTTAAAGCAAATTCGATAGCTGTTTTGTTCTCATCAGAAATTTTATCTCCCAATTCTTTCAATTGAGATTCAGTTTGGAAAATAGTACTATCAGCTTCGTTTAATTTTTCAGCTCTTTCTTTTGCAGCTTTATCAGCATCAGCGTTAGCTTCAGCATCTTTTTTCATTTGTTCGATTTCGTCAGCTGTTAAACCAGAAGAAGCTTCGATACGGATATCGTGAGATTTTCCAGTTCCTTTATCAGTTGCAGTTACTTTAATGATACCATTAGCATCAATATCAAAAGAAACCTCGATTTGTGGAACTCCTCTTGGTGCTGGTGGAATACCATCTAAGTGGAAACGACCGATAGTTTTGTTATCAGCAGCCATTGCTCTAGCTCCTTGCAATACGTGAAGTTCAACAGTTGGTTGAGAATCAGCAGCAGTAGAGAATACTTGAGATTTTTTAGTTGGGATAGTAGTGTTAGCTTCGATAAGAACAGTCATTACACCACCCATAGTTTCGATACCTAAAGATAATGGAGTAACGTCTAATAACAATACATCTTTTACATCTCCAGAAAGTACACCACCTTGAATAGCAGCTCCAATAGCTACAACTTCGTCAGGGTTAACTCCTTTAGACGCTTTTTTACCAAAGAATTTTTCAACTTCTTCAACGATTCTTGGGATACGAGTAGAACCTCCTACCAAGATAACTTCGTCAATATCAGAAACTGATAAACCTGCATTTTTCAACGCTTTAGCAACTGGTTCCATAGAACGTTTTACTAATGAATCAGTTAATTTCTCAAATTGAGAACGAGATAATTTTTTAACTAAGTGTTTTGGTCCTGAAGCCGTAGCAGTTACGTATGGCAAGTTGATTTCAGTTTCAGCAGAAGAAGACAATTCAATTTTAGCTTTTTCAGCAGCTTCTTTGATACGTTGTAATGACATTGGGTCTAAACGCAAGTCAATTCCTTCTTCAGCTTTAAATTCGTCAGCTAACCAGTCAATAATTACGTGGTCAAAATCATCTCCTCCAAGGTGAGTATCACCATCAGTAGACAATACTTCAAAAACTCCGTCTCCTAATTCAAGAACAGAGATATCAAAAGTACCTCCACCTAAATCGTAAACAGCAATTTTTTGATCAGTTCCTTTTTTATCTAATCCGTAAGCAAGTGCAGCTGCAGTTGGCTCGTTGATGATACGCATAACTTTAAGACCTGCAATTTCACCAGCTTCTTTAGTAGCTTGACGTTGTGCATCGTTAAAGTAAGCAGGAACAGTAATAACTGCTTCAGTTACTGTTTGACCTAAATAGTCTTCAGCAGTTTTTTTCATTTTTTGAAGAGTCATTGCTGACAATTCTTGAGCAGTATACAAACGACCGTCAATATCCACACGTGGCGTATTGTTGTCTCCTTTTACTACACTGTAAGGAACTCTTTTTGCTTCTTCTTGAGTTTCAGCAAATGAATGTCCCATAAAACGTTTGATAGAAGCAATAGTCTTAGTTGGATTAGTTACCGCTTGTCTTTTTGCAGGATCCCCCACTTTAATTTCTCCACCTTCAACAAAAGCAATGATAGATGGTGTTGTTCTTTTTCCTTCTGCATTAGGAATAACAACTGCTTCACTACCTTCCATTACAGAAACACAAGAGTTGGTCGTACCTAAATCAATTCCGATTATTTTACCCATTTTTAATATATTTAATTTTTATTATATACTCGATTTAATAACTCAACGTGCTTAAGTCAATCTTTGTGCCAATATTAAAGCTCTATATAATTTGTCATAAAATATTTAACTGTCGTAAAATTAGCTGACAATATGACATTTCAAACTGACTGACAGACTTGCGGAAACTGGAAATAAGACTGTCATAGTCCATCTAAATACTTTTACGAACAAGAAGCTACTTCTCTCTTTCTGTCAAATTAAGCTAGAACAATTGAACTAAAATAGAATCAGTATTGGTATAATTTGATTTTGAACTATATTTGAAAACCTAAAAATTTAAAATATGTTTACCATAGATCAAATCAAAGCAGCGCACGAAAAAGTAAAATCGGGTGCTGATTTTCCAAATTACATTCATGACTTAATCAATCTAGGCGTAAAAGGTTATGATACCATTGTGACTGACGGTCGAGTTTCTTATTATGGAGATAACGACTTTACCGCAAGTACAGATAAAAAATACGACGCCCTCCCAATTGCCTCTGTGGTTAACAAAGAACGTTTTATTGAATTTCTGGTAATACATCAGGACGGTCAAACCGACTATTATACTTTTTGCCAACATGCAGCCCAATGTGGTATTGCTAAATGGCGAGTTGACATCATCGAAATGACTTGTACTTATTTTGATAGTGCCGAGAACCCAATTCTGATAGAGAAAATCCCAGAATAATACAATTAATTTTAAACTAACGAGACACTGATAAAAGAAATTCAATAGATTTCCGCTAATTACCAAAAACAACATAACACAAACACAACCAATTAGTTGTGTGTAATTATTGGAAATCTACTATAAATTCACAACCTTTGTGTAAATAATTAAAATTATGACAGGAGCCGACAATATTAGAAATAGTATCATAGATAAGTTACTTACAATATCTAACAAAGATTATTTATTAGCGCTTTATAAATTAGTCAGTACAAGTAACATTAACGATGAAGTAATACAGCTTTCAGAAGCTCAAATTTTAATGTTAAATATGAGTGAAGAAGACATTAAAAATAATCGAATCGTATCCCAAGAAGAGTTAGATAAAATGGATTTGGAATGGCTAAAAAGTCAGTAGTTTGGACCGAGACTGCAATAAAGCAGCGGCGTGAAATTTTAAAGTATTGGACAATTCGCAACAAATCCACTAACTATGCAGAAAAGCTCATTGTCTTGATTAACGAGCGTATTAAACTAATTTCACAAAATCCAGATGTTGGTAAACCTACAAATCACTTAGATACTCGAGAAGCCGCAATGGGAAACTTCAGTATTTATTATAAAAATATTGATACTCAAATCATCATTACTGCTTTTTGGGATAATCGTCAAGATCCAAAAAAATTATTGAAACTCCTCAAAAAATAAAAAATTATACAAGAGTTTTGGAAAATTACTTTTTGGTTATTCATACAACTCTTTTTTATCGAAAACTTAAAATAAGCCAATCAAAACTATTCTGCATAGGTCAACAATCCCAGCTATGCTACTAAAAATTTAAAACCAACCATGAAAAAAATCTTTATTACCCTTTTTGCGATATGGAATTGCAGTGCTTTTGCTCAAACCCATTCCGTAAAA
The DNA here is from genome assembly GCA_002280815.1 of Flavobacteriales bacterium 32-34-25. Classification (GTDB taxonomy): domain Bacteria; phylum Bacteroidota; class Bacteroidia; order Flavobacteriales; family Flavobacteriaceae; genus Flavobacterium. The sequence continues at coordinate 7,436 of NCET01000118.1, forward strand.
AACTCACCAAAACTTACCGAAGCAACTCCAAGCAGCGTAGGAATGTCAGCGAACGACTGGCTCGCATTGACAATATGCTAAACAAAGCCGTTGCCGATTCGGAAATCCCAGGAGCTATAGCCTTAGTGGCCCGCAAAGGGAAAATTGTATACTTTAAAGCTTTTGGAATGGCTGACAATGCCAGTTCAAAAAGTTTAAAAACCGATGCTATTTTCAGAATTGCATCTCAAACCAAAGCCATAACTACTACAGCGGTTATGATACTTTGGGAAGAAGGTAAATTCAAACTGGACGACCCTATTTCAAAATACATTCCCGAATTCAAAAACGCACAAGTTTTAGACTCGGTTTATCCCGATGGAAAATACACGACCAAACCTGCCAAAAGAGAAATTACCATTCGTGATTTAATTACGCATACTTCTGGAATTGGCTACGGCCAAATTGATAGCGATCCTCGTTTCAAAAAAATCTATCAGGACGCTGGCGTAACCGATTTATTTACAACTAATAAAATCACCATTGCCGAAAGTGTCAAAAAACTAGCAAAACTGCCTTTGCATCACAATCCTGGAGAAAAATTTACTTATAGCGAAGGACTGGATGTTATTGGGTATTTTATCGAAATCATGTCAGGCATGCCAATGGATGAATTTTACAGAACCCGTATTTTTGAACCATTAGAAATGAATGATACTTATTTCTATTTACCGGAATCAAAATACAACCGATTGGTAAGTGTGCAAACCAAAGAAAATGGAAAATGGATACCGTTTCCAAATACGTTCTACGATACTAATTACCCAAAATCAGGAGCTAAAAGCTTTTTCTCTGGTGGTGCAGGACTTTCAAGCACAGCAAAGGATTATGCTACTTTCTTGCAAATGTTTTTGAACAAAGGAGAATTAAACGGCATCCGATTATTAAGCAGAACCACAGTCCAATTTATGTTGACTAACCAAATTGGTGATATTTGGGGCAAAAGTGATGCTGGTCACGGTTTAGGTTTTAGAGTTTTAAACCAAATGGGCGAAGATTTGGGCGGTCAAGGTAGCGCAGGAACCTTCAACTGGGGCGGTTATTTCAATACGCAGTATTTTGCTGATCCAAAAGAAGAACTCATTGGAATCATCTTAAAACAAACTCAAAAAACGAATGACAATACAGGCTGGAAATTCCAAATTTTAGCAGAACAAGCCATTGATGACTAATACATTCGAGAAAATGAAGCCGTATCAACCATAAGAAACGGCTTCATTTTTCTTTTTATCGAAAGGAGTAAAATCAGCTGAAACGGGATGGCATTCAATTTTCATAAAAGTACAATTCACTTCTCCAAAAAAACTAGCCACAGCCACTTCACTGGCATCTTTTGCATTAGCAATTTTAACCAATCCATTAGGAATACTTAATTGAGTGGGATCAAAAAAGAGCCACTTCCCTCCTACATACCCTTCAAAACAAGCATGAAAATCTGGCGGATCAAGTGCATAAGCATAACCTGTAAAATAACGCGCTGAAATATCTAAAGCGCGGCACAAAGCAATGGCAAGATGAGCAAAATCTTTACAAACACCTTCTTTTAAATTGAGAACATCATAAGCAGAGCGACTAGAATCACTAGTTCCTGCTTTGTAAGCTATCGAATTATAAACCCATTCGTTTATTGCTTTGACTTTTGCGAATTCATTCGGTAAATGTCCAAATTGTTGATTAGCAAAACCCAATAATTTATCGGATTCACAATACCTGCTTGGCGAAATAAAAGGTAAAACTTCGTTGTCCAAATCGATAATTGGAATAGATTCTAAAAGCTTTTCATTTGTAATTAGCTCATGTAAAACGTCAACTTCAGCTTCGTAACTAATTGAAAAATTAGTTCCTTTTTCGACCTCCATTTTTATAAAACGAGTTGCTGAATTTTGCAATACAAATTCTTCGTATTTAATTTCGGGAGTAATCGTAAGCAATTCTGAAATAATTAGTTGCGTTGCCGATTGAGCCACCTGAATATTAAAAATAAAGGTTGTTGTCGAAAAAATTTCGTAGGATAAAAAACTGCTTACTTTGAATCTCATTTGGTAAAGATATTAATTCTCAGCTGGATAGTCGAATAAAAATATGGACTCTATAAATTTGATTTATTCAAAACTATAAAGAATCCTTTTCTTTCTTTTTGGCTTATTTTTTTTAAATTTACGAGAACTTACAATAATAAAAAGCAAACAGCATGACTTCTTTTAGCAAACAATTATCTTTTCGTTGGGCCGATTTAGATCCTAATTTTCATGTCCGTCACAGTGTGTATTATGATTGTGCTGCGCAACATCGCGTAGAAATTTTAGACAGTCTGGGTTTGACCATGAAGGTATTCCAAACACAGCATTTTGGCCCCGTTCTTTTTAGAGAAGAATGTGTTTTTAGAAAAGAATTAAAACTCGGAGATGCTATAATTCTTCATACCAAAGTAGCCAAAATGAAAGCCGATGCTTCCCGCTGGTCTATAGCTCATGAATTTCGCACCGAAGAAAACCAACTTTGCGCTACTCTAACCGTAGATGGTGCGTGGATGGATACTAAATTGCGTAAATTAGTCAATCCTGTTCCTGAAATTGCCATTCAGGCTTTGGCTAGTATTCCAAAAAGCGAAGATTACATCGAATCCTAAGCAATGGCAAAATCCCAATAACAATTACAATAAACGTTAAACAACAAACTCCAAACAGCAAGATGCAAACTAAAATAGGAATTGTATTATCCGGCGGAGGTGCCCGAGGCATTGGACATTTAGGAATGTTAAAAGCCTTGGAGGAATTTGGTATCAAAGCCTCCCATGTTTCGGGAACAAGTGCTGGTGCTATTGCGGCTGCGTTTTATGCTGCAGGTTATTCGGCAAATGAGATTTTAACGATTCTAAAAAAAGGACATATCTTTAGTTTTTCGAATCTTTTAATCAAAAGACAAGGTTTGTTTGCCATGAAAGGATTTCATGATATTTATTCCGAATGTTTCCCAACCAATTCTTTCGACGATTTAAAAATCCCGTTATACATAGCTGCAACGGATATTCTTAAGGGTGAATTGGTTTATTTTTCGTCAGGAAATTTATCTCAGGCTATTATGGCTTCCTCTTGCCTGCCTTTACTATTTCAACCAGTAAATTACAACAACACTTTGTATGTTGATGGTGGCGTGATGAACAATTTCCCTATCGAACCCTTAATGGGACAATGCGATATTATTATTGGCAGTTATGTTTTACAACCTTAAAAATGCCGATGAAATTTTCGAATACAGCTACCAACATGCGCTTACTTTAGAAGACGAAATCAAAGCCCTGAATATTCATATAGATTAAACCTTAACTTAAATTGCAAATTGCTTCTAACTTCTAACCTCTTAACTTCTAACTTTTAAAATGAATACTGCCACTCATTGGAACATTTTATTGTCCAATCAAATCAATAAAAAAGAGTTTATAGAAACCATACTTTCTGGAAATGCTATAGCCGAATTAGCGCCTTTCAATTCGCTAAAAGGAATTCTTTATTCCGATTTAGCCATTGATCATTTTATCCAAAAAGAATTCCAATACCTCGAATTGACTGCGGTAGATTCTAACCGAAAACTCAGTACTTTTTCTTCGGGACAACGCAAAAAGAAATTCCTTCAATATTGTATTGATCAAAAACCGGATTTCATCATTTTTGATAATCCAATGGACCATTTAGACCAGGCTTCTAGAGTCGAATTGTCTAAATCATTGGAAGAAATGGCTTCTAAAATCAAGATTATTCAATTGATTAATCGTGCCGCCGATGTATTGCCTTTTATTTCGAATAACAGACAAATTAATTCGGATGCTTTTGTACTGGAAGAAATATCTACCGAAGCGCACGAAACTAAAATAATAACACAATCTGGAATTCCGCAGCCAGCACATGCTATTGAATACAAGCAAAAAAATCTGGTTCAAATGAATAATGTAAATGTAAGCTACGAAGGCCGTCCTGTGGTTCACAACATCAACTGGACGATTCAACAAGGCGAATTTTGGCAACTTATTGGTCCCAATGGTTCTGGGAAAAGTACGCTTTTATCACTGATAAATGGAGACAGCCCGAAAGGTTACGGACAGGATTTACATCTTTTTGGTCACAAAAAAGGAAGCGGCGAAAGCGTTTGGGACATCAAAAAAAACATTGGTTATTTTGCTACCAATATGACCAGTTTATTTACTAGAAATCATACACTGGAACAAATGATTTTATCTGGTTTTTTTGACTCGATTGGATTGTATGATTTACCAACGACTTTGCAGAAAAACATTGCCGATCAATGGTTGGACTTAATTGGAATGAAACAGCTTAAAAACAAAATGTTCAAGCGGCTTTCTGTGGGTCAACAAAGACTAGCCATGATTGTGCGTTCGGTTTTAAAACATCCGCCATTGGTAATTTTAGATGAACCTGTTGAAGGTCTAGACGATGAAAGTGTAGCCTTGGTATGCCAACTCATCAATTTGCTAAAACAAGAATCCAATATGACTATTGTATATGTTTCTCATCGCATCGAACCCAATTTAGCTCCCAATGCTGTTTTTGAATTAATTCCAGCCTATGAAGGTTCTACAGGAGTTATAAAATAACGCCATTCAATTACAATTTCAAAAATCAATGTCAATCCGATTTATGTAAATAATTCGGATTTTTATGACCTTGCTGCTAAATAGATTTTTTACACATTAACAAACTATTAAAAGCTACAATAATTTAAGTCGAAAAGTATCCAACAAATAAAAAGCTCTTTTCATAATTTGTAATAAAATTATTATTTCTATATTTACTGGAAATACGCTACCAAGTAGAGGGTATATACAAATTGGCGGTCAGTTTAGCACTGAATCGGAGAATATTATACTTAAAAAAAGAAATACAATTCATAAAATAATCCAA
>NCET01000119.1 GCA_002280815.1 Flavobacteriales bacterium 32-34-25
CCGAAGAATTTGAAGCAAAACATTTGAAAAAATAGTCTTAGAAATGATAGCAAAAATCGGTAGAAGCGGAAATTTATACGGAGCATTGGCATACAATCAATTAAAAGTTGAGAATGAAAATGGAAAAATTTTGTTTGCTAATAAGATGATTGAAACTGCTAACGGGCATTATTCCGTGGCACAATTAGCCCAATCATTTGCACCTTATCTAATAGCTAACCGAAATACCGAGAAACATACTTTACATATTTCTCTCAATCCCGACCCGAATGACAAGGTAAGTGATGATAAATTCAGGGAAATGGCGGAAGAATATATGAGGGAAATGGGTTACGGTGAACAGCCTTTTGTGGTATTCAAACATACCGATATTGACCGCAGTCATATCCATATCGTATCGGTTTGTGTGAATGAAGAAGGCAAAAAGATTTCAGATAAGTTCGAGAAAATGCGTTCTATGAATGTTTGCCGTGAACTCGAAAGGAAATATGGATTGGTAACCGCAGCTGATAAAGAACATAAACAGAACGACAAGATTTTCCATCCGGTAGATTACAAAGCTGGAGATGTAAAAAGCCAAATCGCTTCGGTTGTCCGCCACCTGCCTAACTACTACCAGTACCAAACTTTGGGAGAATATAATGCTTTGCTTTCCCTGTTCAATATTACCACCGAAAAAGTGGAGGGCGAATTGCAAGGGAAAATGCAACAGGGTTTGTTGTACATCCCGTTAAATGAGAAAGGCGAAAGAGCCGGGCATCCATTCAAGGCTTCCTTATTCGGAAAAAGTGCTGGACTTCCTGCTTTAGAATTGCATTTTGCAAAAAGCAAAGAGGTTTTAAAAGACCACCCGAAAAAACCAACCATTAAAGCTGCCGTTACCTTTGCCCTGCAATCTACAAACAACGAACAGGCTTTTAAAAAGCAGTTGAGCGAACAGGGCATTAACGTAGTGGTGAGGAGGAATGACACAGGACGTATTTACGGAATAACTTTTATAGACCACAATTCTAAAACGGTTTTGAACGGTTCACGTTTGGGCAAGGAACTTTCTGCCAATACCTTTAATGATTATTGGAATAATAATATCAAATCTGGGATAAAAGAGCCAGTTGAATTACAATCGAAAATATCAAGACCAAATGATGCAGATCTTTCTGCGGAAGAACCTCATCACTTGTTCGACTTCCTGAATACTATTGAAAAACACGAAGACGGTTTGATTGAAGCATTAGGCGGTTTGCTTCCCGAAGCACAGGACGAAGATTATGAGGAACAAGATTTTGCTAATAAAATGAAGAAGAAGCGTAAACGCAAAAGAAGTCAGTAATAAACATTTAGCCAAATACCGCCAAATACCGCCAATAACTTCCACATCTTAAGAGCCGATAGCAACAGCCTTTAAATTCACGCCCGAACATTAAATCTTAAAATGATGCAGGGAGAAGACGATTTAAGAGGGCTTGCCAAGATAATGGCTTTTATGAGGGCAGTAAGTATTCTTTTGGTACTGATGCATCTTTACTGGTTCTGTTACGGTTTCTTTATGGAACGAGGATGGACATTAGAAATAATCAACAAAATTTTAGGGAATTTCGACAGAACTGCGGGTTTGTTTTCGCAAAATTTATACACCAAAGTATTTGCCTTGGTATTGCTGGCTTTAAGCTGCCTGGGAACTAAAGGCGTAAAAAATGAGAAGATAACCTGGTCTAAAATCTATGTGGCTTTGGCAATTGGCTTTGTCCTATTTTTTCTGAACTTTCCATTATTGAAGTTACCTTTACTTACTGCCACATTTCTATATATTCTTTCTACAGGTTTAGGTTATTTTGCTTTAATGGTAGCCGGAGTTTGGATGAGCCGATTGCTCCGTACCAATTTGATGGATGATGTTTTCAATAATGAAAACGAGAGCTTTCAACAGGAAACAAAATTGATGGAAAACGAATATTCTGTCAATCTTCCCACAAAGTTTTATTATAAAAACAAGTGGAATGAGGGTTGGATAAACATCGTCAATCCTTTCAGAGCAACGATTGTTTTAGGAACGCCAGGTTCTGGTAAATCCTATGCCATCGTAAACAGTTACATCAAACAGCAGATTGAGAAAGGCTTTTCAATGTACATCTACGATTTCAAGTTTGACGACCTTTCAACCATTGCGTACAATCACTTACTGAAGCATCGGGATAAGTACAAAGTTCAACCCAAATTCTACGTCATCAATTTTGACGACCCACGCAAGAGCCACCGCTGTAATCCACTCAACCCCGATTTTATGACGGACATTTCAGATGCTTACGAAGCGGCTTATACCATAATGTTGAACCTTAACCGAAGCTGGATACAGAAGCAAGGGGATTTTTTCGTGGAAAGCCCAATCATTCTTTTGGCTGCTATTATTTGGTATCTGAAAATCTATGAAAACGGTAAGTATTGTACTTTCCCACACGCTATTGAATTGCTTAATAAAAAGTATTCGGACGTATTCACGATTTTAACTTCATATCCTGATTTGGAAAATTACTTATCACCTTTTATGGATGCGTGGCAAGGCGGAGCACAAGATCAATTACAGGGACAAATCGCATCTGCAAAAATTCCTTTGTCAAGAATGATTAGCCCGCAGTTGTACTGGGTAATGACTGGCGATGATTTTTCTTTAGACATCAACAATCCAAAAGAGCCAAAAATTTTATGTGTTGGTAATAATCCCGACCGTCAAAATATTTATTCAGCAGCGTTGGGATTGTACAATTCAAGAATTGTAAAGCTCATCAACAAAAAAGGACAATTGAAGAGTTCTGTTATCATTGATGAGCTACCAACCATTTATTTCAGGGGATTAGACAACCTTATCGCAACTGCGAGAAGCAACAAAGTAGCCGTATGCTTAGGTTTTCAGGATTTTTCCCAGCTTATCCGTGATTACGGAGATAAAGAAGCTAAGGTTATACAAAATACTGTTGGTAATATTTTCAGTGGACAGGTAGTGGGGGAAACGGCAAAAAGCCTTTCGGAACGTTTCGGAAAAGTATTGCAGAAACGCCAAAGTATGACCATTAACCGAAATGATAAATCAACTTCTATATCTACACAGTTAGACAGTCTTATTCCGGCTTCCAAAATTTCAACGCTCACACAAGGTATGTTTGTGGGTTCTGTATCTGATAATTTTGATGAACGTATCGAGCAGAAGATATTTCACGCGGAAATTATAGTGGACAATGAAAAAGTAGTTTCCGAAACCAAAGCTTATCAGAAGATACCAGAAATCCTCTCCTTTGTCAATGACCAAGGAGAGGACAAAATGAAACAAGAAATTGAAAGCAATTACCGTCAAATAAAATCAGATATTCTTAGTATTGTTGAAAACGAAATGGAACGAATTAAAAATGATCCCGACTTGCAGCATTTGATACAAAAGGGATGAAACTATTAACTTTGTAACAAAAGTCACAAAGTATTAAAGGAAGATAATGTAAGTTTGTAGGTTACGTTTTTCTATTACGGAATAAATCAACATCGCAACAACAAATATTATTAATTAGTAAGCCTTAAACAAATGCAGACGGAACCATTAGAACAAATAACAGAATTTAAGACCTCTCCTGAATTGATAGGCAAACTTTATGAATATAGCATAAGAAAAGAATATGAAGCAGGAAGTGTTATACTAGATGAAAATGCTTCCATCCGTTCTATTCCAATTGTAACCAAAGGTACGCTGAAAGTAATCCGGACAGAAGAAGATGGTAGAGAAATTTTGCTTTACTATATCAAAGCTGGTGAAAGCTGTATCATGTCTTTCTTAGGCGGTATGCACAATGAAACAAGTAAGGTAAAAGCTGAAGTGGAAGAAGATGCGGAAATACTTTTTTTGCCCATGGATAAAGTATCCTTATTCATCAAGGAATATCCGCAATGGCTAGATTATATTTTTCGTTTATACCATAAACGTTTTGAAGAATTATTGGAAATTGTTAATGCCATCACTTTTAAGAAAATAGATGAACGTTTATTGAATTTGTTGATTAAAAAGCGTGAACTTACTGAAAATAATATTCTGCACATCACCCACGAACAATTAGCTAATGAACTTGGGACTGCCCGTGTAGTGGTGTCAAGGTTACTCAAACAGTTAGAAGAAATAGGTAAGGTTAGGCTAGGTAGAAATAAAATAACCCTTATGTAACAAAAGTAGCTGTGCAGGTTTTTGAATTGATGCAAATTTGTTGTAACAATTTAAAAATCTATGGACATAACAGGGTATATAGCATCAATTTTTATAGGTATCTCTTTAGGGTTGATAGGCGGCGGAGGCAGCATCCTTACTGTTCCAGTTCTTGTTTATCTATTTGGTCTTGATGCATTATTAGCTACAGCTTATTCTCTTTTTATAGTTGGCTCCACAAGCGTCGTCGGCTCTTTTTCTTATTTCAAAAAAGGATTGGTAAACATCAAAACAGCTATTATTTTTGGTATTCCATCAATTGTAGCCGTTTTTCTAACAAGAGCTTATATCGTTCCTGCTATTCCTGAAGAAGTTTTCAGTATTGCAGCTTTTACCGTTACCAAAAACATTCTTTTGATGTTGCTTTTTGCTGTACTGATGATTTTCGCTTCATACAGCATGATAAAAAAATGTAAAGGAGAAGATTGTTTACCTACCGACACGCCCGCCGCAAGTACATTATTAATCGTTATTCAGGGAATATTTGTGGGCTTTGTTACCGGATTAATCGGCGCTGGCGGAGGCTTTTTAATCATTCCTGCCCTAGTCAATTTATTGCGTTTAGAATTTAAAAAAGCAATAGGTACTTCGCTAGTTATCATTGCTCTTAATTCACTTTTTGGCTTTGTCATTTCCGTTACACATTATACAATAGACTGGATATTTCTTTTCAAAATTTTAGTTCTAGCCATTACGGGAGTGCTTATCGGAAGCTATCTCTCTAAAAAAATCGATGGTAAAAAACTAAAGCCTGCTTTCGGCTGGTTTGTGCTACTTATGGGTATTTACATTATCATAAAAGAAACTTTATTACACTAAAATCATAATAATATGGAAAAGCATTATCAAATACTTATCGTTGGCGGTGGAAATGCCGGATTATCTGTTGCATCACAATTACTTCGCAAAAGAAAGGGATTAAATATTGGTATTATCGAACCCTCAGAAAATCATTATTATCAACCTGCATGGACATTAGTTGGTGCAGGAATTTTTGATATTAAAAAGACTATCCGTAATGAAAAGGAGTTTATTCCAAAAAATGCGACATGGATAAAAGAGGCAGTTGCTGAATTTAATCCTACTTCCAACAAAGTAATTTGCAGTTCTGGAAAAGAAATTTCATACGATTATTTAATTGTTTGTCCGGGTATCCAATTAGATTGGAATAAAATAAAAGGATTAAAGGATACTTTAGGTAAAAACAATGTAAGCAGTAATTATAATTTTAGTTCAGCTCCATATACCTGGGAAATGATTAAAAATTTCAAAGGTGGGATAGCCGTTTTTACTAACCCATCCACGCCTATTAAATGTGGTGGTGCCCCACATAAAATCATGTATCTGGCTGTAGACTATTGGCGTAAGAAAGGTATTTTAGATCAATGTGACATACATTATATTTCTGGGGCAACGGTTATATTTGGTGTGCCTGAATATAAAGTAACATTAGAAGAAGTATTAAAGAAAGGTAATATTAAAGTACATTATAGTGCTAATACAATTGGAATTGATGCTAATAGTAAAACGATCGAGTTTGAAACCAAAAGCAGTCCAAGTACAATAAAGCAGTCATTATCAGAAACTACAGCTAGTTGTTATAGTATTAACGAGGCATCACAAGCTGATTTAGCAAATAAAGTTACACTTTCATTTGATTTATGCCATGCAGTACCTCCCCAATCTGCGCCAGATTTTATTAAAAAAAGCCCCTTAGCAGATGCTTCAAATCCTTATGGTTATGTAGAGGTGAATAAGAACACAATGCAGCATTCAAGGTTTCCCAATGTTTTTGCTTTAGGAGACTGTACCAATGCACCCTGCAGTAAAACCGGAGCGGCAATACGCAAACAAGCGCCAGTTGTAGTTACGAACTTATTAGAAGTAATGGATAAACAACCAGTAACCGCTCAATATGATGGCTACAGTGCTTGCCCAATACCTACACAATACGGAAAATTAATGCTGGCAGAGTTTGACTATAACAACAAACCCAAAATGACATTCCCATTTGACCAAGCAAAACCGCGTTGGACAATGTGGTTACTAAAAATAAAGGTATTACCATGGTTGTATTGGAACAAAATTTTAAAAGGCACAGCTTAGCTATTTAGGTTGTATCGCCTGAAATTATTTTTCTTGTGTAACCAAAGTAGCTGTACAGACGGAAAAATTAGTTCAAATTTGCAGTATTAAAAAGAATAATAACTATAAAACTAAAGAATATGTTTTTTCAACACGTTTATGATAAAAGTTTAGCACAAGGCAGTTATGTTATTGGCTGTCAAAAAACTGGAGAAGCCATAGTAATTGACGCGCAACGTGATATTGATATATACATCGACATCGCAAAACAAAATAACCTCCGTATTACACACATAGCTGAAACTCACATTCATGCAGACTTTCTTTGTGGTTCAAGGGAACTTGCAGCAGTAACAAACGCAACAATGTACCTTTCAGACGAAGGAGGCGAAGATTGGCAATACCAGTTTCCGCATAAAGGTCTAAAAGAAGGGGATATTATCAGAGTGGGCAACCTCACATTAGAAGTAATACATACACCAGGTCATACGCCAGAAAGTATCAGCTTTCTCTTGACTGACCATCCGGCGACAGATAAACCGGTTATGGTATTAACAGGCGATTTTGTGTTTGTAGGCGACATAGGCCGTCCTGACTTACTCGAAAAAGCTGCTGGGCTTGCCGGTACAAAAGAAGATGGAGCCAAACAAATGTTCCATTCATTAAAAAAGTTTGCAGCACTTCCAGAATATGTTCAGGTATGGTCAGGGCATGGTGCAGGTTCGGCTTGTGGAAAAGCTTTAGGAGCCGTAGCAAGTTCTACAGTTGGCTACGAGAAAATTAGAAACTGGGCGCTTCAATACAGCGAAAATGAAAAAGGGTTTATCGACTATCTTTTAGCCGACCAGCCAGAACCACCGAAATACTTTGCTATGATGAAGCACTTAAACAAAGTTGATCGTCCGTTGCTTATAGATGTTCCGAAACATCCAAAGCTAACCAAAGAGCAGTTTATTTCTGCCTATGAAAAAGGCATGAAGGTAATAGATACCCGCAATAAAGTGGAATTTGCAAAAGGTTTTATTCCTAATACGCTAAACATTCAGGGTAACAACTCTTTCGCTACTTGGTGTGGTTGGTTATTGAATTATCAAGAGCAGTTTATTTTGGTAGCCGAAGACAGTCAGATGGAGGATTTGACCCGTAA
>NCET01000495.1 GCA_002280815.1 Flavobacteriales bacterium 32-34-25
TAAAGACACCTACGAAAAAGAAGAGAGTAAAATCATTTTGTTGGAAATTAAAAACCTCAATTTACGACTAACACTCATTCGGTACATGCAACTTTTTGGAGTATGCAGTTTATTTCTTTCGGTATTCTCAATGTTATTATTGTTTATCATTCAGCAGCAAATAGCGCTTTATCTTTTTGGATTCAGTTTACTTAGTTTGTTAATTTCATTAGGACTTTCGTTTTGGGAAATCAGTATTTCGGTACAGGCGTTACGGGTACATTTGAGCGGAATTATAAAAAGAAATCCTGTCCATTAAACCTTTTCCTTTCTTTAACATCTTAATTGATAACAACCTAGAAAACAAACCATCCCGATACCGAAATCTCGGTACGGGACTAAAACCTACTAATTATGAACCCTAATACGCTCTGGTCCCTCCGTTTAGGCTTTTCAAACAAGCAAGCTACAGCAATAGAAAAAATGGGAATGGCTAAATTCCTGGATGCTTCATTCAAAACTAATTTTGATAATAGTATTCCCGATTTTTTAAAAGACAGTCCCAAAACATTAGCCGATTTTAGAGAACAAAGACAAAAAAGCCGCGCTTTAAATCAAGATCAAAAACGAGAATTTCAAAAACAAGAAGGGCTAACTTCCATAGAAATGAAAGCTTGGTGGATAGACAAAATGATGAACGAAAACTATCCGCTACAAGAGAAAATGACCTTGTTCCTGCACAATCATTTTGTATCAACCTATCAAAAAGTCAAGGTAAATTATTGGATTTTCGAACACAATCAACTCCTTCGAAAAAATGCTTTTGGCAATTTTAGAGAATTGACTAAAGCCATGGTAAAAAGCAATGCCATGTTACGCTATCTGGACAATGTGGATAATCGAAAAGGCAAAATCAACGAAAATTTAAGCCGAGAATTACTCGAACTTTTTACGCTTGGCATTGGGAATTACAGCGAAGAAGATATTAAAAACGGAGCTAAAGCACTGGCTGGATTAGGAGTGGGAGACAACGGAGGAATCTACCGAGATAAACTCGCTGACGATTCTGAAATTATATATTTTGGCAAAAAAGGACGTTTTAAAGCCGATGAAATTGTAGACATCATTTTCAAACAAAAAAATAGTCCATATCTTTTTACTAAAAAAATTCTGCAATGGTTTATTTACGATAATCCCAGTCCTGAATTGGTGACTTATTATGGCGATTATTTCAGAAAAAAAGATTTTGAAATCAAACCTTTACTAGAGAAAATTTTCACCGAAGAATTTGATAGAAATTCAGCAGGTTCAAAAATCAAAAATCCTTTGGAATACAACTTACAACTGCTTTCTGAATTGCAAATTATACCAAGAACTAACAGGCCTATGGTGGCTTTTCTAAAAAGTCAGGGCATGGATTTATTCAACCAACCCAATGTAAAAGGCTGGGAAGGTGGAAAATCATGGTTAACGTCCCAAATTTATTTGCAACGCAACAACATAGCCGATTTGTATTGCAGTGGCAGAGAAAATGTAAACCAAAAAGCTGTAGCAAACATGATGATGGACGAAAATCAAAATGGAAATCGTGCCGCAGCTAGAAAAACGACCCTAAATTTAAATTGGCACAAAGGAACAAACAAAGAAATCATCCGTGAATTATCCGACAAAAATACGATTTTGATGCCCAGGCTCAAAACGCAAATCAAGCGGTTTTAAGGCTTTTTAATGCCATAGTAAAAGAACCTGAATTTCAATTAATTTAAAAGTAAGCCATTAAACCTATTAACCATGAACAGAAGAAATTTTCTATCGCTTACAGGAACATTAACGGGTGGAGCCTTATTACTTCCTGATTTTTTATATTCTTATGGCACTCAAAAAAACCTGATTATAGGAGAACAATGCCTTGTTTTTATACAATTGAATGGTGGAAATGACGGCTTAAACACTTTTATTCCCTTTGAAGATCCTTTGTATTATGACTTGCGTCCAAAAATTGCCATTTCCAAAGAAGATGTTATTTCGAAAACCAAAGGCATGGGATTTCATCCTGCTTTAAAGGGTTTTGCTCAAATGCAACAAAACGGAGATTTATCGGTCATTCAAAATGTGGGATATCCTGAGCCCAATCGTTCGCATTTTAGAAGTCAGGAGATTTGGCAAACCGCTTCCGATTCTAATAAATACGTAAACGAAGGCTGGCTGGGTCGTTATCTTGATTTGCAATGCGTAAGCCATACTCCAACAGCAGGAATCAACATCGATTCAATCGATAATCTTTCTTTAAAAGGAGACAGCCCTAATTCCATCACCGTAAAAGATCCCGACCGATTTAAGATTAAAAACATAAAAGAAGAAACGGGCATGTTATCTGAGAATTCTTCGTTGGATTTTGTTCGAAAAGTAGCCAACTCCGTTTTAGAAGGTTCAGAAGAAATTCAAAAAGCCTTAACCAAATCAACTACCGAAATTAGTTATCCTAAAAACGCATTGGGCAAAAACCTGGAATGGATTGGTCGATTGATAAAAGGTAATTTGAATTCCCAAGATTTAAAACAAGCCAATTTACTTCAAAATGTAACTATCGTTGTTTTCTCAGAATTTGGACGAAGAGTCAAAGACAACGGCAATGGAACCGATCACGGAACTGCTGCCCCAATGTTTGTCATTGGCGGACAAAACCGTGGAAAAATCATTGGAAACAATCCTAATCTTTCCGATTTATCCCAAGGTGATTTAAAATACCAAATTGATTTTAGATCGGTTTACGCCAGTTTGTTAAAAGAAAAAATGGCCTTTGATTACACTAAAATTGGAATAAAAAGTCCTCATTTACAAGGATTGTTTTAACAAGATTATAACCGTTTTAATTCTTGTTTAACCATGCTATAGCCTAATTTTGCAAATTCAAAAAATGCAGCATGATTCAAAACAAAACCTTAAAAGGAGTACTATTAGTAGCATTAGGAGCCAGCAGCTATGGCATGCTGGCTACATTTGTAAAAATAGCTTACCAAGAAGGATATACCACCGCCGAAGTAAGTGGCTCTCAATTTTCATTAGGACTTTTAGGTGTTTTAATTCTCAATATTATTCTAGTATTCAAAAAGAATGAGACAGCGATAAAAATTTCGAAAAAACAAATTCTTCAACTTATTGCTGCGGGAACTTCAATGGGTTTTACCAGTGTTTTTTATTACTTATCGGTAAGATATGTTCCTGTTTCTATTGGTATTGTTTTATTAATGCAAACCGTTTGGATGGGAGTTTTACTCGAAATGATTTTAGACAAGAAGAAACCTTCGCTACAAAAAATCATATCGGTAATCATAACGCTAATTGGAACTGT
>NCET01000496.1 GCA_002280815.1 Flavobacteriales bacterium 32-34-25
GTGGTTAAAAAACAATAATTTTCTAATTCGGTAGCAATTATGCGATACAATCGACAAATTATACTTCCTGAAGTTGGCGAAAAAGGCCAGCAAAAACTAACTCAAGCTAAGGTATTGATTATTGGTGCCGGTGGTTTAGGTGCGGCAATTTTGCCGTATTTGGCAGCAGCCGGAATTGGAGAAATAGGAATTATTGACGATGATTCTATTGAAATCACTAATCTACAACGTCAGGTAATTTACCGAAATGATGCAATAGGAAAGTCAAAAGCACTGGAAGCCAAAGAAATGGCTTTGTCTTTGAATCCTTCGATACAAATTAATGCCATTACGGATACTTTGAATGCTAAAAATGCCATTCCATTATTCGAATATTATGACATTATGGTCGATGCAACGGATAATTTGCATACCAAATATTTGATTAACGACGCCTGTGTTGTAACCAACAAACCTTTTGTTTACGGCTCTATTTATAAATTTCAAGGGCAGGTTTCGGTCTTTAATTATCAAAACGGACCTACATATCGCTGTCTTTTTCCAGACGAATCTTTAAACAGTAAAAATTGTGTCGATGCAGGTGTAATGGGAATTTCGGTTGGGATTATTGGAATGTTTCAAGCCAATGAAGTTCTGAAAATGGTACTTGGAATTGGCAATGTACTTTCGGGCGAATTATTGATTTACAATATGCTAACTAACGACCAACAAAAATTTGAGTTGGTTAAAACCAATGGAACTCCATTGAGCCGATTGGATTTCGAAAAAAAATATAATGTTGTTGCTGCTCCAGTTTTAGAAATTTCGGCGAAAGAAGCTTTGGAACAAATCGATAATTCGGATGTTCTTTTTCTGGATGTTAGAAATGAGGATGAATTTCCAAAAATTAACTTGCCTAATAATATCCAAATTCCACTTTCTGATTTAGAAGAAAATTTAGATCAGTTGGATTCGAATAAAACGATATTGGTGTATTGTCAATCGGGAATGAGAAGTAAAAAAGCAGTTGAAAGACTTAAAAAGCATTCCTTTTTAAAAGTACAAAGTATTGCAGGCGGTGCTTTAAAACTACAAGAAATTATAGTAAATAATTCTGTTTCTATTTTGTAAAATGGGAAAGAATAATTTTTTACCATATAAGTCATATAAGTTTTAGTTTTTTATTTGGTTTAAGTTTTGTTACAGTTTTAAGATAAGAGCATATAAGTATATTATCATATAAAAAGCGTTTTATCTTACATGGTCTTATTTATAAAATCAAATTAACTAAACTAATAAGGCATAAGATAGAGTTAAAACTTATATGACTTATATGTTTTAAAAAAATAAAATCAGTTTAATCTGTGTGCTATTATTTAGTTTGGTTCGCTAGCGAACAGTTTATAAAATATCAATATGAGTAAAAAAGTTTTTATAGAAGGAGCAATTTCTCCTGAATTTATAGCCGAATCGATAGCAGAAAATGTGGTAAAAGCTATAGAGTATACTGCTTATGAAGAAATGGCAAATGAAGCTTTAACGGCAGTTAGAGAAAAGGCTTTCGCCGAATTTGACTTGGTTTGCATGCACATTTACCACAGTTTAGGAGTGGTTAAGGCAGGTGAAATTTGCTTGTTTGTCTTTGTTTCTGCGGGACACAGAACCTCGGTTTATAAAGCTACTGAAGCTATTGTGAATTGGATTAAGACGGATGTGCCTATCTTTGGCAAAGAAATATTTGAAAATGAAGATTTCATTTGGAAGCAAAATAAATAATAATGGTTGATATTACCCATAAAATAAGTACGTTACGTTCGGCAACTGCCATGGCAACTGTAAAAGTTAGTTTGCCGGAAACGATTGAAGCTATTGAGAAAAATTTAGTTCCCAAGGGCAATGTGCTTGAAATGGCTAAAACAGCGGGTTTATTTGCTGTAAAAAATACGCATTTATCCATTCCTGATTGTCATCCGTTGCCAATTGAATATACGGCTGTGGCTTATGAAATTAAGGATTTAACGATTGATATTCTTTTTACGGTGAAAACCGTTTATAAAACTGGAGTTGAGGTCGAAGCCATGCACGGTGCGTCTATTGTGGCGTTGACGATGTATGATATGTTGAAACCTATTGATAAAAACATCGAAATTTCGACTATTAAATTAGTGGAGAAAAAAGGAGGAAAATCATCTTATAAAAATAGATTCCGTGACGTTCTAAAAGCAGCTGTTTTTGTTTGTTCCGATTCTATTTTTGCTGGAGAAAAAGAAGATCGTTCCGGAAAAGTTATAGTTGAAAAATTAGAATCTTACGGTGTAGAAACGACTCATTACGAAATTATTCCTGATGAGGTTGATTTTATCCAGGACAGAACTAAAAAATACGTTCAGGAAAATCAATTGGTGATTTTTACTGGGGGAACCGGGCTTTCGCCAAGAGATGTTACGCCAGAAGCACTAGAACCATTATTGGAAAATAGAATACCGGGAATTGAAGAAGCGATTCGCAATTATGGACAAGACAGAATGCCTTATGCGATGCTTTCGCGTTCGGTAGCGGGAACTATTGGCGACAGTCTGGTTTTGGCTTTGCCTGGTTCTGTTAACGGAGCCAAAGAATCTATGGATGCTGTTTTTCCGCATGTTTTACATGTTTTTCACATCCTAAAAGGGAGTAACCATGATGCCAAATAACACCATATTGACGGATGATTTTGGACGTAAACACAACTATTTGCGTATTTCTTTGATAGAAAAATGTAATTTGCGTTGTACGTATTGCATGCCTGCCGAAGGAATTGCATTGACTCCTAAAAAAGAGTTGATGACCGCCGACGAGGTTTTTGCTATAGCCAAAACATTTGTAAATAATGGAGTTGACAAAATAAGATTAACGGGAGGAGAACCGCTGTTGCGAAAAGATTTTCCGGAAATTATAGAAAAATTAGCGCAAT
>NCET01000497.1 GCA_002280815.1 Flavobacteriales bacterium 32-34-25
TTGGTCGAATTCAGGAAGACTCGTTAAAAAATCAATAGCACGAACACCATCTAAATAGACTTTTTTGTAATAATAATTGTTTTTGTCATCTAAATTAATCGCCCAATAGTCTTTTAGTTTTGCTCTTGCGGATTCAAAATCAGTATCATTAATTTCAGGAGAAACCCCGTGAATTTCGGTTGTAAAACTGATAAAACCTTTTTCGGCATAATTAGTAATAGGAACTATTTTTTTTACTCCTGCACCTGGAGGATTGAACAATACTGGATGTTTTTTATCGTCTTTTGGTTTACTCAAATAACCATAAAAGTATTGGCCTAATTTATAGTTTTGTAAACGAACCAAATAAACATCAACAGTTGCGGTAGACAATTCTGGTTTGTGAGTAACTACAGCATCCATTGGAATTTTGCTATTTTCGGCTTTTGCTTTTTCCCAAAAAGATTCAAAATCCTTTGGTAAATTGACTGTAGGTTTGATTTCAAAAGGAGCAAAACCCACATTGATTTCATTTTTATAAACATAGCCATCAATCTTAGTCTGTACTTTTAATTGACGGAAACCAGAAATTTTCATTGTTCCAATATTGATTTCGCCAATACCATTTGCTAAAGCGAGTGTTCCTTTTTTTTCTGGATTCAATTGTTCAGGACCGTACTGGTATTCAATTTCTACATTTTTAACTGGAGAACCATATTTAAGAACACTGATTTTTATTATGGCTTCTTCGTTGAGTTTGTAATTCCAATCCGGATAATCTGCAGTTAGAATAATTTGAATCAATTTTAATGGAGCAGGCGTATTTTGAGCGTTACTTTTAGCGGACAAAAGCACAAAAAATAATGAAAAATAGGAGAGTAGTTTCAGTTTCATAAGATGATTTTAAAAAAAGCAAAGGGTATAATGATTAAAATTATACCCTTTGGTGATTAGAATAGCTATGTTGCAGTAATTATTTAATTACTTTATTATTAACAACTACGTTTTTAAGTTTTAAGCCTTTAATAATACTTTTATCCATGTCATCATTTTTAGCTTCTACTTTTAAGTTTTCAAAAGTAAAGTTGGTCAATTTATCGTATTCTGTGATTTTCATATCGTAAAAAACATCACATTTGATGTCTATATTTCTCATGGTAATATTATCACAATACGATAGCGGAACATCTTTTCTTCCTTTTAAATCAAAAAACTGTGTCCACGGTTTTACATAAATCAAACTGTATGCATATCCTTTAATATTTTCAACAGTAATGTATTCGTAATTTTGGGGTGTGTCCGGACGCATTTTCAACCATAAAAGTCTCTTGGCATCATTAACAGTACAATTGCGCATTAAGATATTTTTGTTGTGAATGGCTTCGCTACCAGAAGTTAAAGCAGCATGACAGAATCCAAATTCGCAATCTTCAATAATAATGTTTTGGTTTCCTCCGTTGCTAAAATCTTTATCTGCCCAAGGCCCTTTTCCTCCTTTTAATGCGATAGCATCGTCATTTACAGCCATGTAGCAACCTTTGATTAACATATTAGTACACACGTCAATATCAATAGCATCAGTACTTGGAGCTTTTACTGGTTCGTGTGGAGAGAAAATGTGCAAGTCAAGTAATTTTACATTGTTGCATTGGTAATAATGACTCGTC
>NCET01000498.1 GCA_002280815.1 Flavobacteriales bacterium 32-34-25
TAATACTATTTTCAAAAGAATAGCCGCGTAAATTCCTACTAGGAACTTCGCTATCTATATCTTTAGATTTTAAACTGCCTTGATAATATGAAAATCGCCATGCATGTCGTGCACTACGATTCCATTTATAAAGGACGCCAAATGCAGGCTCGTTTGGTGCAATATAATCTGTAGGGCCAACATCACCAATATAGTTAATACCACCCACAAAAACACCAAGTTCATTAATTTGAGCAGATGCGTTAAGTGTGCAGAATATCAGGCTTATGTATAAAAAAAAGCTTTTCATTTTTTAAAATAGTTTTATAACAAAAAACACCATAGCCACTTCAGGGCTCGCATTTACAAGAGCGAGGAATGCAACCCCTGCCGAAGCGGTAAGCCCCCATTGTTTACGCAGCATCTTTAAAGGTGTCAACAGTTTGTCCGCACCCCAATGTGCCGCCCAAGCTGCCAATCCTAATACTACTACCCAAAGCCAAATATTCATTTTTATTATTGATTTATTTTTTTCTATTTCAAGGTTTACTTAAAGCTACTTCGACAATTTTAAAATTCTTATTGCACCACGCATCACAAACGTGAAAACGATGCCGCCAATTACTAAATCGGGCCATTTACTATTCAGAAAATAAACCAGTATCCCTGCTGCTATAACACCACCGTTAACAATGATATCATTGGACGTAAAAATGGCACTTGCCTGCATATGGGCTTCTTTGCTCTTGGTTTTGTTGATAAGCCAGAGCGATATCAAATTACCTACCAATGCGAAAATCGAAACGATAATCATCCATTGGAACAAAGGTGTTTCGGTATCGCTGAAAAACCTTCGCAAAACCTCTACAAACCCAAGTGTTGCCAATGCCATCTGAAAGTATCCGCTGAATTTTGCGACCTTCTTTTTTCTGGAAATGGCACCGCCTACCGCGAATAGGCTTAGCGCATATACGATGGAATCTGCCAGCATATCCAACGAATCTGCTATAAGTCCCATTGAGCCAGATATCCAACCAGTGGTCATTTCGATAACGAAAAAGCCAAAGTTGATGCCCAAGACCCACCAAAGGATTCTTTTTTGTTTGGATTGGTCTTCCATTACGGGTGGTTCGGCTTCTGTGGTTCCCTCAAAGGAATCCCCAAGTTTTAAGCTCGCTATAGACATTTGTATCGCCTTGATATCGTCCACGTGATATACTTCCAATTTTCTGTTGGGAATATCAAAGTCCAAATATTTTACTTCGGCATAAGACTCCAACTTCATCCGAATCATCTGCTCTTCTGAAGGGCAGTCCATTTTACTGATTTTAAAAGTGCTCTTGTTCATTTATATACTACTGAATTAATTGTCCTCAAGTGCTTCATTTGTTTATGCGACTCTATATACCTTTCCAAGAGTGACTTCAGGTTATCCAAATAGTCCACGAACGAGTTGACCGAAATCTCGGGTGTTTCGCAATCAGGAATGGTAATAGGGTTTTCATCGAGATATTGGTATAGTTCAGGATAGTCCTGTTCAATTCTCAAAGTTAATTCGTTAATTTCCTTGGTCAATTGCTGAAGCTTTTTCATCCTTATTGTTTTTTCCTGCATTTTTCACATATTCCTTTCAAAACCAAGTTCACATCGTTCACTTCATAATCTTCCTTTCAAAACCAAGTTCACATCGTTCACTTCATAATCTTCTGGCAGGCTTTCTTCCGATATTTTATTTGGTAAACAGATTGTTTTTCTGCATTCGGTACAATGAAAGTGCATATGTAAATCTCTACCGTATTTACCTTTGGCATTTTCATCAGAAATCGCATATTTTACCACACCGACCCCATCATTAATCTGATGAATCAACCCTTTATCCTCAAAAGTCTTTAGGTTGCGATAAAAGGTAGTTCTGTTTGCTGTTTTATTGGTTTCGCTCTTTTGAACAAAGGCCTTTTTCAAATCGGAAAAGGACACGGCACTTTGTTTCCTTTTCAGGAACTTGTATATTTTCGACCTCATTTGAGTAGGGCGAATACCGTGATTTGATAGTATCTTTTCCGTTTTAGTCATTGCAATATTAATTCAAAAGCAAACCCTTTTTTAAAAACATATATTTGATGCTATTTCTTATAAGCCAAAAGCCTTAACGCATTAAAAACCACAAGCAACGTTGAGCCTTCGTGGATGACCACTGCAATACCGATATTGGCAAGCCCAAAAATGGTCGATGGTATGAGCAGGGCAACAATACCGAGGCTTACCCAAAGGTTTTGCTTGATAATGGCCTTTGCCTTCCTGCTCAAGCCTATGGCAAAGGGCAGAGTTTCCAATTTATCGGCCATTAGGGCAATGTCCGCAGTTTCCAAGGCCACATCACTGCCCGCTGCACCCATTGCGATACCTACGGTGCTGTTTGCCATTGCAGGGGCATCGTTCACACCGTCGCCTACCATTGCGACTTTGGAT
>NCET01000499.1:0-575 GCA_002280815.1 Flavobacteriales bacterium 32-34-25
TCATCATCAGGTTCGTTCATGATTTTCTCACGATACTTTTTCCCTAATAACAAAGTCAATTTTTGTTTGTAATCATCTACAAGCCATTCGCGGTAATTTTTACTGCATTGGCTCAGGCATTTTGCGTAACGTTTGATTCTACATTCAATATCATCATCTAATTCTTTGCACAAAGATTTGGCTTCCTGCAAAGTTTCAGTATTGTAAACACACATTGTTGCGTGCTGATCTAATGATTTATCAAGAACGACCTTAGAACGTAAATTTTGCTTTATCGCTAATTTATGTTCTTCGTCAACATCAAAAGTTACTTCTTCAGTATTTGGAAATTTAGCTCTTAATTCTGGCGGCATCGTGTATTTAAAATACAACTCAATTTCAGCATCGTCACGTAAATTTTCCAAGTAAAATTCAGGCGATTTAAAGATGTGTTGCCAGTTTACCGGCTCACTCCAAAGTCCAAAACGCGCTGCATTATTTCCTAAATCGATAACTGTAAACTCATCTTTAAGAGGCAATTTTCGAGAACCACGACCAATCATTTGGTAATACAAAGTCAATGATTTTGTGGCACG
>NCET01000499.1:644-2286 GCA_002280815.1 Flavobacteriales bacterium 32-34-25
ATTTCCTAAATCGATAACTGTAAACTCATCTTTAAGAGGCAATTTTCGAGAACCACGACCAATCATTTGGTAATACAAAGTCAATGATTTTGTGGCACGATTTAGTATAATAGTTTCTACAGTAGGCTCATCAAAACCTGTGGTTAAGATTCCTACCGAAGTAAGAATAGCATCAGGAGTATGCTTGAACCAATGTAAAATTTCTTTTCTTTCTTCGTTGCTGCTGGTGTTGTCCAAGTGGCGAATTTCATAACCAGCTTCTCTAAAAGTTTCATATACATATAAGGATGTATTGATACCATTATTGAAAATCAAGGTTTTTTTACCCAATGATCTTTCAGTATACGCATGCAATAATTTTTCCTGCATCAACGTATTGGTATACAAATCATCCGATGATTTTACGGTATAATCTCCGTTGATACCTACTTTTAAGGAAGTCAAACCTACATCATAACTATAAGTTGTGGCTTTAGCCAAAAATCCTTTTTCAATCAATGAACTAATAGTATCTCCTACGATTAATTCATCATAACTTTGATTCATTGGCAATTTTATATTCGAACTTAATGGCGTAGCCGTAACTCCTAATATAAAAGCATTCGTAAAGGAACTTAATAATTTTCTAAATGAGTTATAATGCGCTTCGTCAATAATAACCAAACCAATATTATCTAATATTAATTTTTCGTCATTGATACGGTTTTTAAGGGTTTCTACCATCGCAACGAAACAAGAATATTCGTTTTGATCTGGTAAATCTTTAACCTTAGAATTGATGATTTTATTTTTAACTCCAAAACCTTTTAACATCTTAGAAGTTTGCTTACACAACTCTATTCTATGTGTTAAAACAACTACTTTTTTATCGTGTTTGGATAGGTAACGGCGAACAATTTCTGAGAATATTACTGTTTTTCCTCCTCCTGTTGGTAATTGGTATAACAGGTGGTGTTGTGCAGGACCATTATCAATGCGCTCAAATATGGCATCAATATCTCCTTGCTGGTAGGCATAAAGTTCTTTTTTATCTTCTTTTTCTATTTCTATCGTACTTTCGAACATTGCTTTTTGTTGAATTTTTGCAAAAATACGTCTAAAAAACAGTTATCTTGTTATATTTAATTTAAATTATTAACGCTATATGAAATAATTTGATTTACAAGGGACTTATTCGTCAATTCGCTCTAGAATTAGCAGAAAATCGCTCTTATTTTTCCATTTTTGGGCAATAGTTTCTTGAGAAATGGCTCTTATTCGGCTATTAAATTCACTCAAAATGCCATTTGAGATTGAAAATTGAACGGCTTGTTCAAAAGAATTGGACATACTTTTATAAAAAGTGTCTTGTCTGATGACATTTTCGGAAGAAAAAGTCTGTGCAATTTCGATGGTATACAACATCACATCGGCAATTACAAAAGGATCTACTCCTAGCGTAATAAAATGTTTAATTATTTTTTGAGCTACCGAACGACGCATTTTAGGTTTTCTCCTTTTTCCGCTGCTGGAAACGGGGAAATATTCGTGGGAAATTTTCAATTTGGCTTCTTGCAGTCGTTTTTCTTCTTTTGGATTAAAAACAAAATCATAATATTCTTTTACTGCAGTAAATTTTTCATATAATTCAATCAATTGTTCC
>NCET01000500.1 GCA_002280815.1 Flavobacteriales bacterium 32-34-25
ATAAAAAATCCTGTCAAACCTAGCACAGCTAATCCTGCAACTCCTAAGCCCATAACTGTTCCTCCGCCAAAAGAAACCTTTAGCGCCTGAGGCAAACTCGTACGAGCCGCCTGTGTAGTCCTTACATTCGTTTTAGTGGCAATTCTCATTCCCATATTTCCAGCCAAAGCCGAAAAGAAAGCTCCAAAAACAAATGCAACTACTATTAATAAATGTGTTTTAACTCCTGGCAAAAAAGTAATTCCTGCCAGTACGATGCTTGCTAAAATTACAAAGATGGTTAGCAATCTATATTCCGCCTTGAGAAAAGCAAGTGCTCCCTCATAAATGTGTTCGGATATCGTTGCCATCTTACCATCGCCGGCATCTTGTTTTAGAACCCAGGTTCTTTTAACTGACATAAACAGCAGTCCAATGATTGCCATAACTATTGGCAAATAAATTATAAATTCATTCATAAATTCGTTTTGGTTAAGGTTAACAATCAATAGTATACAAACGAATTTAAACAAAAAAGCAATACTCTTAACGGAGTATTGCTTTTTTTACAAATTTTATAGCCTAAAATTATTTAATACTAAATAATCCTTCTGGTTTGTTTTCAATTTTATCGAAACGCTCAGTACATTCTTTGATGATCGCTTTTGCTTCACTCAAATCTCCCCAACCTTCTACATCCACTTGTTTGTTTTCAAGATCTTTATATACTTGAAAGAAATGCTCAATTTCTTTTAATAAGTGTGGGTTGATATCTGATAAATCATTTAATGAATTCCAAATTGGATCTGAAACTGGTACACAAATAATTTTTTCGTCTGGTCCTTTATCATCTGCCATGTGGAAAACTCCAATAGGTTTTACCTCTATAACACATCCAGGGAAAGTTGGCTCATTAATTAATACCAATACATCCAATGGATCTCCGTCTAACGCTAATGTTTCAGGAATAAATCCGTAATCAGCAGGATACATCATCGAAGAGAATAACATTCTGTCGAAACGCATTCTTTTGATTTCGAAATCGTACTCATACTTATTTCTACTTCCTCTTGGAATTTCGATTAAAACATCGAAAGTGTTTATTTTGTCTGCAGTCATTTTATTTTTTATCTTAAGTTGATTTTATCTGGGCACAAAAGTAATTTAATTACTCATTTATAACAAAACATTTGTTTTAGATTTCGTTATTTTTAGAAATAAAAACCGAAGGAGCCTTTTACTGAAAAACGTTGCGTGTCAGGAGTATTCAAATAATTTCCTCTCCAAGTAAAATCAATACGGAAAACCTTGAAAATATTCCCTATTCCCGCACTATATTCCCAATACGCATTCTCTGGCGCAGTATAAATTAATCCTGAAGCATTAATAGCTCTAGTAGCATCTGAAATAGTTCCGTAAACTGCTCGTGCCCCTATAATTTCTCTCCAATTTAATTTTCTCATAAAAGGAATTCTGGAAAATAATCGTCCTCCAAAATTATGCTCCCATTGCAAAGTAGCGTACTGATCGGTAACAAACTCATAAAAATTAAGATTGCTAAACGTATTTTCTATTGTAAAATACGATTGATTTCCTGGAATCACACTTAATAATCCCAAAGGAATCGTTCCAAAAGTTTTCCCTAATTCTAAAGTAAGGTTA
>NCET01000120.1 GCA_002280815.1 Flavobacteriales bacterium 32-34-25
TGCTTTACAGTATGTTTTGTCAAATTCCATTTTTAGAACTAAAACAAGCCCTAAAAAAACGTTCTTTTTTCAAAGCCTTATTGTTTGGTAACTTTGTATTAATTCCATTAATAGTATGGATTTTGACAAATGTTTTTCCAACAACGCCAATAATTACACTCGGAGTACTTTTAGTTTTACTAACTCCCTGCATTGACTATGTAATTATTTTTTCGCATTTAGGAAAAGGCGATTCAAAAGCAGTTTTGGCATCTACTCCATTATTATTCATTTTTCAAATGTTGTTATTGCCTTTATACTTATGGATTTTTATTGGAAAGGAGACTATTGCCATCATTGAAATTGCACCTTTTGCAAAAGCATTTCTTTATTTAATTGTTATCCCTTTTTCACTTTCAATTGTAACACAAATTTTGTCAAAATCAAACAAAAAGACAGGAAAAGCGATTTTAGATTTTTCAGGCTGGTTACCAGTTCCGCTTATGGCTTTGACTTTTTTTGTGGTTATTGCTTCTCAAATCAGAGATTTATATGACAATATAGAGCCAATTTTAAAAGTTATTCCAATTTATGTAGCATTTGCAATTATTGCACCATTTATTGGAAAGTTATCTGCCAAAATATTTAAAGTAGATTTTTATGGTTCAAGGGCTATTTCATTTTCGACAAGTACAAGAAATTCATTAGTAGTATTGCCTTTGGCACTTTCTTTACCAGCACCCGAAAATCAATTAGTTGCAATTGTAATCGTAACACAGACGATCGTTGAAATTTTCTTTGAATTGATTTACATAAAAGCAATACCAATTTTGACAAAAGAAAATAAAAACTAACACCATAAGAGAACTCAACAATAATACACAATCAATAAAAATCAAATTCATACATTTGTAAAATGAAGAAAATAATAGTTATCCTTTTAGGTCTATTAGTAATGAGCTGCTCTTCTAAACAAGAAAAATTACCATTTTTAGGTAATCCAATTGTTAATGGAGACGAAACTAAATATCCAAAAGTTTCAGCTTTTTCTTTTATTGATCAAAACAATACGGTGGTCACCAACAAAACTTTTGATAATAAAATATATATAGCCGATTTTATTTTTCTGTCCTGCCCTACAATTTGTCCAAAAATGAATGTAGAAATGAAAAAAGTGTATGATGCTTATAAAGACAATCCCAAAATATCTTTTCTATCACACACTATAGATCCGAAAAACGATACTACCGAAAAATTAAAGGAATATGCGAAAGCTTTGAAAATTGATGATAGTAAATGGCGTTTTGTAAATGGAAATAGAGATAGTATATACAGTATTGCTACAAAAAGTTATTTTACTACCGCTTATCCCGATTCAAAAGAACCAGGAGGTTTTGTTCACGGTGGCGGATTATTGCTAGTCGATAAAAACAGACACATACGCGGTGTTTATGATGGCACTGATAGCAAAGAAACAGAACGATTAATTACCGATATAAAAATTCTACTTGAAGAATAAAACAATCCAATGAAAAAAATAGTTTTATATTTTATTCTTATGTCGTTTGTGATTCAAATTACAAGCAACTTATGGATTATTTCTTCATTTTACATCAACAGAAATTATATTGCAAAAGAACTGTGTATCAACAGATTTGACAAAATCCCTGTTTGTAAAGGAATCTGTTTTTTAGAAAAAAAAATCGCTGACAACGATAAGGAAACACAAAAAATTCCAAACGTAAAAGAGAAAGAGATTCAGCTTTATTTCTATCAGCAAGAACCAATTGAATTTAGCAAAAAAAGTATTGTCGAAAATTCAAAAACCACTATTCTTAAAAAAGAGAGCAACATCAAAAACACCTTCCTTTATTCTATCTTTCATCCGCCCAAAATGGCTTAATTTTTTAGTTTTTTATTCTAATTAAATTAAACCATTACTATGCAAACAGGAGTTTTACCTCTTTGCAACATTGATTTATTTGATGAAAACAATATGCATTTTTGGATAGCTGATTTGGAAGGAGTTTTAGAAAAATTCCCTGAATTAGAGTATCCGCATAAGAATGACTTTTACACCTTATTAATTGTCAACCAAGCCCAAGGCGAGATTGAAGTTGATAATGAAAAAGTAACCCTTATCGATGCTAAAATTATCATCATTAAACCGCGTTGCATTAATAGTATCAAAATAAATAATAAAGCTTCAGGGAAAATAATATGCTTTTCTGAAGATTTTTTTTCATTACGATACAACAATAACACATTAGATCAATTTGCTTTTTTTGATAGAGAAGCAAAAGCCTCATTTCGATTAGCCGAAAAGCAAAAGCAAAAATTAGATATTCTCTTGCAATTAATACAAGAAGAATACCACCTGAAAAAAAATGAAACTACCAAGGTAATTCGTTCTTATCTAAACATATTTTTGTTTGAATTAGAACGCTTGTACAAACCTTTGGGAATTATCAAAAATCGGAATACCAAACACGACAAAATCCAACAGTTTGAAAAATTAATTGAAACGCATTTTATTTCTAAAAAACTGCCTTCCGCTTATGCCACAATGTTAAACGTTAGTGCTAATTATCTCAATAAACTTTGCAAAGAGGAAACTGGACAAACAGCTGGCGATTTAATCCGAAAGCAAATTATTATCGAAGCCCAGCGGTTTTTACATTTTACAAATCATAGTGTCAATGAAATTGCCGACAAATTAGGCTTTGATAACGTTTCGTATTTTGTAACCTTTTTTAAGAAGCAAACACAAAAAACACCCGAGCAATTCCGAAAAGAGGAAAGCTATTAAAATTTCAAAACAATCTAAATACTTTAAAAAATGAAAAAAAATCAAATCCTAATCGTTCTTTTATTGATCTGTATTTCTGCATCAGCACAGTTTGTACAGAAACCTTTGCCATACAGCTACAATGCTTTAGAGCCATTTATAGATGCACAAACAATGGAAATTCATTACAGCAAACACCACACTGGCTATGTAAAAAATCTCAATACAGCCGTTATTGGAACGCCCGCCGAGAAAATGAATATCACTCAAATTTTTGCAATGGTTTCTACATTAAGCCCAGCCATTCGAAACAATGCTGGCGGACACTTCAACCACGAAATGTTTTGGTCTTTATTAACTCCAGAAAGAAACACCAAACCATCTGCAGATTTGGAAAAGGCAATCAATAGTACCTTTGGAAGTTTAGACAGTTTGAAAGAAAAATTAAACAGCTCGGCTATTTCAAGATTTGGTTCAGGATGGGTTTGGTTATATGTTACTAAAGAAGGAAAATTAGACATTTGCACTACCGCAAATCAGGATAATCCACTAATGGATGTAGCCGAAAACAAAGGAATGCCCATTTTAGCTATTGATGTTTGGGAACACGCCTACTATTTAAAATACCAAAACAAACGCGCCGATTATTTATCAGCTATCTGGAATGTTATCAATTGGACGGAAGTGAGTAAATACTACGAAGCAACAAAAAGAAAATAATCTTAAATAAATACAAAATGAAAAACCTGTTTTTAATTCTCTGTATGGCAATAGTATTCAGTTGCAATAAAAAAGAAGAACACAAACACCCTCATCCTGTTAAAGAAACGATGGCTGTTAATCCCGAAAATCCATTAAACCAATTAAAATACCATAACAAAGTAGATTACTATTGCAAAATGGATATTAAACTGGGTGTAAGTGATACAGTAACTTACAAAGGAAATTTATATGGCTTTTGTTCCAAAACCTGTAAGGAAGGATTCTTGGAAAAACCAGAAGAATATTTAGCAAAAAACTAAATAAAAACAAAAATAGCAGGATTGAAAATCTAAATTACTTGGTGTAAATTAGAATAAATAAAATCCTTTAATCAAATCAAGCAGGAACGTTTATCTAAACTTCCTGCTTTTTTATTTTTAGCTAAATAGTCGTCTATGGAAGAAATTTGCGAAAACAAATTTACGCGATTATGGATTTCCCAATGTTTCATTTAGACTGGCTTAATAATCGAATGCTAATAGCAATCATAGCCATTCTTCACGTTATTATCAATCACGGCTTGGCGGTAGGTTTTATGCCTTTTGTCACTTGGCTTGAACAAAGAGGTGTTTCCCGAAGTGGCAAAAACCAAATTACCGATATGGAATGGGATACTATGGTTTATAAAATAATGAAAGTTGCTTTTATTATAACCACAACCATCGGAGCAATGACAGGAGTTGGAATTTGGTTTTCAGTGGCTCTTGTCAGTCCTGCATCAATCGGAAGCCTAATACGGGTTTTTTATTGGGCTTGGTTTACAGAATGGCTGGTTTTTGTAACCGAGGTTATTCTGATTATGATTTACTTCCTAACCTGGAAAAACAGCAATACCTCTTTAAAAGCCAAATTACGCCATATCAAATTTGGTTGGTATTTAAGTTTATTTTCTTGGATAACAATGGCAATCATCGTTTCCATTCTTGGGTTTATGATGGATCCTGGCAATTGGGAAACCGATAAAACCTTACTAAATGGTTTTACAAATCCAATTTATTTGCCTCAACTTCTTTTTAGAACCCCAACTGCTATGCTTGTTGCTGGAATATTTGGTATGTTTTTCATCACCTTATTCACAAAAGCTGGAACTACTATTAGAATCAATGCTGTAAAATATGCTTCACAATGGTTATTGCTTTGGGCTCCGCTCTCGTTAATTTCTGCTTATATATATTATAGAGCAATTCCCGAAGCAATGATAGAAAATATGAGTACAGCTGTAGGTTCTATATCCTTCTCTCAATATTATGATTTATTATTATATTTTGCTGGTGGCGGTGCTGGATTGACCTTGCTCATTGGACTTTTGGGAATTTACAAAACCAAATGGATAAAACCCTCTATCGTAATCATCCCCGTAATTACAGCAATGGCATACCTCGGATTTTTCGAACGTGTTCGTGAATTTATCCGAAAACCGTATATAATTAGCCAATATATGTATTCCAACCTTCTGCTAAAAGAGGATTATGTGGTGTACAAACAAGACGGTATTTTAAAACACGCTACTTATACATCAGTAACCGAAATAACCGAAGACAATAAAATCGAAGCTGGTAAAAATGTTTTCGTGATAGCTTGTAGTCGCTGTCATACCGCTCAAGGAGTCAATAGTATTATTGATGTTTTTGACAGAATGTATAGCGGTAACGGAAAACCATTGGACATTGGAGCAATGACTGCTTATATGCCTAATATGCACAACGGAAGAACTTTTATGCCTGAATTTCCTGGAAATGAAAAAGAAGCTGAAGCCTTGGCATACTATATCAACTATTTGCAACGAACAGGCGATGTTCTGGAAGGCGCACAAGAGGAAGGTATTTCAGTAAACCCAAACAACACAGCCTCGACTTTAATCAATAAAAACAAATAAGATGTTCACTAGTTTATTCATAGCGTTACAAAGCGTTACACCCGTTCCAAAAGATATTCCATTACCGTTGCCATTACCGGAATGGTTATTAGTAATAATTCTCGTTCTATCATTTTTAGTACACATTCTGTTTGTGAACTTAATGGTAGGCGGTTCGTTGCTAACACTTTGGTCACAAATTAAAGGACTTAAAAACAAAGAATACGACATTTTAGCCCACGAAATTGCAGCAACTATAACGGTAAACAAAAGTATTGCTGTGGTAATGGGAATTGCTCCATTATTGAGTATTAATGTGCTTTATACCGTTTATTTTTATTCTGCCAATGCCTTGACAGGATTGATGTGGATTGCCGTAATTCCATTAGTAACGGTAGCTTTTTTATTAACTTATTTACACAAGTACACTTGGAAGTTATTAGAAAACAACAAAGCCGTGCATATTTCTATTTTAGTGGTGGCAGTTATAATTTTCTTATTTATTCCATTTATATTCTTAACGAATATTAACCTAATGCTTTTTCCAGAAAAATGGGCGCTAGTAAAAGGCTTCTTTAGTGCAATGACATTACCCAATGTTTTTCCTAGATACTTTCACTTCATTTTTGCATCACTTTCCATTACAGGCTTGTTTTTACATTGGTATATGGGAAGAAAAAATTATCCATTCGAAACTATTTTTCCAACTTTCACCCGATATGAATTAAAGAAAAAAGGCTATTCATTAGCCTTAGTGGCTTCTGTAATTCAGTTTTTAATTGGACCGCTGGTATTATTAACATTACCTTCAAAAGGATTGGGTTGGAATTTAATAATAGTCATATTCACAGGAGCCTCCATAGCACTTCCTGCGATGTGGATGATGTGGAAAGGAATTCAGGGTGACGAAAGTACAATTGATAAAGACTTCAAAAAAGTATTGGTTTTAATGACAATTACAGTAGTCTTTATGGGATCAGGACGACAAGTTTACCGATCAAACGCCTTGGAAAAACATCGTGAACTAGTAAAATTAAAAACCGAAGAATTTCAAAAAATAAAAATAGAAGCCATTGCTAAAAGCAAAGAAACACAAGCACAAGAAAGCACTGCCGACTTATCTGTTGCGGACAAAGGTAAAGCCGTTTTCAATCAATATTGTGCCGCTTGTCATAAAATAGACGCAAAATTAGTAGGTCCTCCAGTGCTAGAAATGGCAAAAATATACAAAGGCAATATTGCTGATTTGCAAAAATGGATTAAAAACCCAGGGAAAAAACGTCCTGATTATCCACAAATGCCTGGTTTTGCATCTCAATTAAATCAAGAGCAATTAGATCAGCTAGCGGAATATATTTTGACTATTAAATAATAAAATACTTCTTTTCTTATGTCTAAAATATTTTATCTATTTCCCATTTTCGTGTTTTCATTGGTAGCATTAATTATTACATCTACAAACCATTATCCAAAAAATACTGATGAAAAAACAGATAAGCAAAACGCTAATACAATTAACAAAGTAAAAATAATATAAACCTCTAAAACAATACATTATGGCACAGATTTTTGCACTTATGATTATTGGATTCGTTTTTGCATCCATAATATTATTAATTAAAATTAAATCAACAACCTTGCAAATACTGAAATCAAAAGAACTCAACAACGAAGAGAACGAGTTTGAAAAAAAATACCAATTTATAAAAGGTCTTTTTTAATATTCTAAATTTAATCAAGCTACACTTTTTTTAAGTTCAAAATAACAACCACAAAACAAGTATATTCGTTAAAAAGTGACCCGAATTTATTTTAAAATGGTTTGTTTGAAGCCCTGTTGTTGCTGACACACGCAGGGCTTCTTTATTTAATGATAAAATAATATTTTAAGATAGGAAAAACTTTAATCCATAATTTCTAACCTCAATATATGAAGCCAAAATATATTTTAGAAAACTACGACAGGATACTAAAAGAAATAAAAAATCCAAAGATTATTTTTAGCAATGACTTAACTCCTTTCCTAGAAAATTTCACTTCCGAAAGCTTTCTT
>NCET01000121.1 GCA_002280815.1 Flavobacteriales bacterium 32-34-25
TAAACATTTAGATGAAAAAGTGGCTGCTTTACACCTTGCTAAATTAGGAGTTGAATTGGAAACTTTACGTGACGATCAAGCTGCTTATATTGGTGTTCCAGTTGAAGGTCCATTCAAACCAGAATATTACAGATACTAAATAATTTTAGATTGAAGATTTCTGATTTTAGATTTAGAACCCTTGCAGAAATGCGAGGGTTTTTTGTTTTTCCATAATCCTCATTTACACAACCCAAAAAAATAAATATAAATTTTACACTTTTCAATTAAACCTTTTCTTTTAATTAACATCTTATGTTAAGTTTAACCAAATTATTATGTGTAAATATTTATCTTTTCTGTTCGTTCTTACGTTTTCTTTTTATGCTGCTGCACAAAACAGCTACACTTTAAAAGGAAAAGTACTTAACATCAATACCCAACTTCCGTTGGAATCAGCTACTGTTTATATAACAACTGTAAAAGATTCTACCGTCTTAGAATATACTTTGACGGATAAAAATGGTGATTTCAATTTTGCCGTTAAAAAAAATGACAAACCAGTGTTTTTGAAAGTCACTTATATAGGATTTGAAACTTTCAATGAAGAACAAAAAGACATAACTGCAAATAAAGATTTCAACAACATCTATCTTGCCGAATCAGTAAACACACTTAACGAGGTAACCGTAAAAGGAGCAGAACCCCCTATTCGAATTAAAAACGATACCATTGAATTCAAAGCGTCTTTATTCAAAGTACGTCCTGACGCTAATGTGGAAACATTATTAAAGCAGCTCCCTGGACTTGAAGTAGATAGCGATGGTAAAAT
Organism: Flavobacteriales bacterium 32-34-25; assembly: GCA_002280815.1. Lineage (GTDB taxonomy): Bacteria > Bacteroidota > Bacteroidia > Flavobacteriales > Flavobacteriaceae > Flavobacterium. Next base: position 812 of record NCET01000121.1, read on the forward strand.
TACTACCAATGGTAAAGAAGTTACCCAAGTTTTAGTAAACGGAAAACCTTTTTTTGACAGAGATGGTGCCATGGCATTAAAAAACCTTCCTGCTGATATAATCAATAAAGTCCAAATATCTGATTTTAAAACTAAAAAAGAAGAATACTCTAAAGACCAAGCCGCTTCTGACAATTCAAGCATTAACTTAACGATTGACGAAGATAAAAACAAAGGTTATTTTGGAAAATTCCTTGGTGGATATGGTACTGATGACCGCTATGAATCTAGCTTTATTGTAAACTTTTTTAAGAATAACAGAAAAATAAGCGGGATTTTCTCAGGACGAAGTTTTTGACAATATGGGTGGCGGGAGAAACAGCAGAGGCTCAACAGTCAACAGAAGTCAGGCGAATGGTATTACCACATCAAATTTATTAGGATTCAACTATTCTGATGAAATATTTAAAGACTTTGAAACAAATGCTAATTATAATTATGCAGAGGCTCATACTAAAAACAAAAACCATTCTGAATCAACTGAATTACGACCAGATGGTAATTCTTATTTTACAACTTCGAATTCTAATACTGATAACCGAAACATCAGCAATAAAGCTAATGTAGAATTAGAATATAAAATATCGCCAACGATACGATTGTTTGTTGCGCCAAGATTCAACACTTCTATTACAGAAAGTAATCCTGATTCAAACAGTATAAGTGATAACTTAACCACTGGCAAAAAAGCATATGATGCTAATTCAAAATCTTCCAACAGAAACGAATCAAATAATTTCAGCAACGCAATCAACTTTAATAAATCTTTCGAGAAGAGGGCTAGAAATTTAAGTTTTGGCTTCAATAACAATAATTCAAAATCGAATTCAAATAATTTTATTGAATCAGAAACAAATTTCTATGACATTGACGGCGTACTTAACAGAAACATCTCCAGAGACCAAAATTCCAAAAACAATAGTATTAGCGATTCGTACTCAGCCGAGATTGAATATACTGAACCAGTAACCGATTCTATTCGTTTTAAAATAGGTGTAGAATACAACTATCAAAACAACATTAACGACAATAAAACCTATGATGATATTGGAAATGATGTCTATACTGATTTAAATGATGAACAAACCACTTATTTGACTTCAAAACAAAATAGTATTGCACCAAAAGCCGGTATCCGATTCCAAAAAAACAAATTCACATTTGATGTTAATTCTACAACATCTATTACACAGTATGATAACCATTCTTTTTACAAAGGCGAATCAACCGATTTGAATAAAAAATATATATTGCCTTATGGTAGTGCCCAAATTAGATATAGAATAGATCGTTCAAAGTTTTTTACAGCCAGATACAACTACAGTCAGTCTCTACCTTCAGCTTCAGAGCTACTTCCTATAGAAAACGTATCAAGCACACTAAACACTGTAACAGGAAATCCGAATTTAAATCCTACAGAAACTCATAGCGCAAACATTAACTATAGAAATTTTAATTTTCAAACCCGTTCAGGTTATAATCTATACCTGAATAGCAACTTTTATAATAATGATGTTATTAGTACTTCTATTTACAACCCTGATAATAGCCGTACTACATCTTATGAAAACATATCAGGAACCTACTCTCTTTCAGCAGGCGGAAGCTGGAATAAATCTATCAAACAGGAAGCTAATTTATTGCGTTATGGATTAGCCATCAATGCGAATCACTCTTTCTCTAAAAGTTTTACCAATGGTGTTTTATATGGAGCAAAATCTATAGGAATATCCCCAAGAGTATACCTTAATTATGATTATGGTGAATTTTTTACTATTGCTCCTTCTTATAATTTCTCTTATAATGAAACAACATATGACATTAGTTCCCTTAATGCAAGATCTAATGTGGTACACAGATTCAACCTTCAAACTACAAGTTACTGGCCAACTAACTGGATTTGGGGGAACGATTTTGGATACACTTACAATTCTATCAACCAAAGTTTTTATTTATGGAATACCAGTTTATCTTATACTTTCTTAAATAAAACTTTTGTCGCTAAAGTAAAAGTATATGATATTCTAAATCAAAATCAAAGCATTACAAGAAGCATTTCGTCTACAGCAATTACCGATAACATCAACACCGTTTTAAGACGTTACGCCATGTTTTCTTTGACCTACCAAATTAAAAACTTTGCTGGAAAAGCTCCTGGAAGAAACAGAAACATGGGCGGAATGGACCGAGAAGGCGAACGCCCAGAAGGTTTTGGTGGCGGTAGACCTGGAGGCCCAATGGATTAATCAAACCCAATTATTAATTCAATTTAGAGCCTGTTTAAAATTCATCAAAATTAATTCCCCGAACCCTAAAGGGCGTAATTTTGATGAATTTTTAAGAATTTTTTCACCCTTTAGGGATGGGGAAAAAGAAAATTTCTTTTTTCATTATAAATTTAAACAGGCTCTTAGTCAACAAATCCCCTTACTTTCCGGAGTAAGGGGATTTGTTATTTATATAGCTATTGAATTCTCCTTAATTGAAATCATCAAAAAACGTCAATCCAAAAAAACTACAACCTACCGTCAGTTCGAGTAAATTTTCAAAAAATGCGAATAGCTTTTTTTAAAATTTATATCGAGAACTGTTTCAAACCAACTGTAACCTCAAACGAATTTAAACAATCTCTGTGTAATCAGATCGCAATTTAAAATTGCACAAGACAATTCAATCACTTTTAAACACAAAAAAACCCGCTAGCCTAGCTAACGGGTTTTTTAATAAATTGAGATCAATCAATTATGCTTCTACTTCAAATGGAAGGATTGAAACGTATGATTTGTTGTCTCTTTTCTTTTGGAACTTAACAACTCCGTCTACTCTTGCGTGTAGGGTGTGATCTTTACTGATGTAAACATTTTCACCTGGATTGTGTTTTGAACCTCTTTGTCTTACGATGATGTTCCCTGCGATAGCAGCTTGTCCTCCAAAAATCTTAACACCTAAACGTTTTGATTCTGATTCTCTACCATTCTTAGAACTACCGACACCTTTCTTGTGAGCCATGATGTTTTAGTTTTAATATTGTTATTATTCTTGAGTATCTTCTTTTTTAGCTTTAGCTACCTTTTTCTTTGGAGCTTCAACTTCTTCTGTAGTTGCTTCAACTGCTGCTTTTTTAGTAGCCGCTTTTTTAGCACCTGCTGCAGTAATACCTTCAATTACAATTTGAGTAAGATATTGTCTGTGACCATTTCTCTTTTTGTATCCTTTTCTTCTTTTCTTTTTGAAAACGATAACTTTATCTCCTTTTAAGTGTTGTAACACTTTAGCTTCTACTGAAGCACCTTCTATAGCTGGGGCGCCCAAAGTTACATTCCCATTATCATCTAATAAAAGAACTTTGTCAAAAGAAATTTTTGAACCTTCTTCACTAGCTAAACGGTGAACATAAACCTTTAAGTCTTTGCTTACTTTGAATTGTTGCCCTGCTATCTCTACGATTGCATACATACCAAATTGATTTATTGATTTTTAAGGTTGCAAATATACAATAATTATTTTATCACGCAATCACTAAATTTAAAAAAGTTTTTCTTCTTTCTTTTGCTTTATTTTCAATACTTTAGAAACTGGATTCAGACTTATTTTTTTGTTAAAAAAACCTGTATCACGCAACCAATACTAAAAAAAAGTATTTTTGGAGTATCAATATTACCTATTAAGTATTGCAACTTTATTTTTTACTAATCTTATATGAAAAAAACAATAATGGCAATTAGTACTGCACTTTTACTTGGCGGTGTCGCCACAGCTCAAAAAATAACTTTCGAAGAATACGATTTAGACAATGGCATGCACGTTATCTTACACCAAGACAATAGCGCACCAGTAGTTATAACTTCAGTGATGTATCATGTGGGTTCTAAAGACGAAAACCCAAACAAAACAGGATTTGCTCATTTTTTCGAACATTTATTATTCGAAGGTACCAAAAATATTAAAAGAGGCGAATGGTTCAACATTGTAACGGCTAATGGCGGAGTAAACAATGCCAACACTTCAGACGACCGAACCTATTATTATGAAGTTTTCCCTTCTAATAATTTGGAATTAGCACTTTGGATGGAATCTGAAAGGTTGATGCATCCGGTTATTAACCAAATTGGAGTTGACACTCAAAAAGAAGTCATCAAGGAAGAGAAAAATTCGCGCTACGACAATCAGCCTTACGGAAAAATAATTCAAGCCGTTAAAGAAAATTTATTCTTCAATCATCCGTACCGCTGGACAACAATAGGCTCTACCGAACATTTAAATTCAGCAAAACTAGAAGATTTCAAGGCTTTTAACGAAAAATTCTATGTTCCAAACAACGCTGTTTTAGTAGTTGCAGGCGATTTCGAACAAAAACAAGCCAAAGAATGGATTCAAAATTATTTTGGCTCAATTAAAAAAGGCGCAACAATAAAAAGAGAAACCTTTGTTGAAAAACCAATAACTGAAACCATTACAGCCACTCACATTGATCCAAACATCCAAATTCCGATGTTGGTTACAGCTTACCGAACGCCATCCATGAAAAGCAGAGACGCTCGCGTTTTAGATTTTATTTCAGCCTATTTAAGTGATGGAAAAAGTTCAAAACTATACAAAAAAATAGTAGATGATAAGAAAAAAGCATTACAAATTGGCGCTGTAGGATTCAACCAGGAAGATTACGGAATGTACATTTTATATGGTTTACCAATGACAAATTTCACTAACGAAGACTTACTGAAAGAAATTGACGAAGAAATTGTTAAAATCCAAACCGAATTGATTTCTGAAAAAGATTATCAAAAACTCTTGAATCAATTTGAAAATCAATTCGTAAATGAAAATTCAAGTGTAGAAGGAATTGCCGAAAACCTAGCAAAATACTATTTACTTTATGGAGACATTAGCTTAATCAATAATGATATAGAAATTTATCATTCTATTACCAGAGAAGAAATTAGAGCTATTGCTAAAAAATATCTTAATCCAAACCAACGTCTGATATTGGATTACATTCCTACTCCTGAAAAAAACGAAAACTAAGTCCTTTCGAATCATGAAAAAAACAAGCATCTTATTCATTCTAATTTTAGTTACCGCAATCATGCAAGCACAAGAACGCAAACAACCTACAGCTGGAAAACCACCTGTTGTTAACATAAAAAAACCACAAAGCTTTACACTGGCAAACGGACTCAAGGTAATGATTGTTGAAAATCATAAATTACCTAAAGTAACTTTCAACCTTACTATAGACAATCCTCCTTTTGTAGAAGGAGAAATAAAAGGAGTGGACGAATTATGCAGTAACCTAATAGGAAGCGGAAGTAGTAAAATCTCTAAAGAAGACTTTAACGAAGAAGTTGATTTTATGGGAGCTAATATTTCTTTTAGTTCTAACGGTGCTTACGCAAGTTCGCTTTCTAAATTTTCAAAACGCACACTTGAACTTTTAGCTTTTGGAGCTTTGGATCCAAAATTTACACAAGAAGAATTAGACAAAGAAAAAGCCAAAGCCATTGAAGGACTGCGTTCTCAAGAAAAAAGCGTTTCAACAATTGCTAGCCGATTAGTCAATGCCTTGGCCTATGGAAAAAATCATCCATCAGGCGAGTTCATGACAGAAGAAAGTTTGTCCAAGATTACATTAGAAGATATTATAAAAAATTACAACACTAATTTTGTTCCTCAAAATGCTTATCTAGCAATCGTTGGAGATATTAAGTATGACGAGATCAAACCACTAATTGAGCAACTTTTTGCTTCTTGGAAAAAAACAGAAACCAGCAAAACCATTTATCCTGATCCCGAAAATGTAGCAACAACTCAAATTAATTTTATTGATGTTCCTAATGCTGTTCAATCTGAAATTTCATTAGTAAACACCTATAAATTAAAAATGAACGACAAGGATTTCTTTCCTGCGGTAATTGCCAGTTACATATTAGGAGGAGGTTTTAACAGCTATCTCAACATGAATTTAAGAGAAGTCCACGGATGGACTTATGGTGCCAGCACTAATATTGGAGCAGGAAAATACGTAACCAGCATTCGTTCGGCATCGGCGGTAAAAAACAATGTGACCGATAGCGCTGTTGTTGAATTTATCAAGGAAATCAAAAGAATCAGAACCGAAAAAGTAACCACTGAACAATTAGACAATGCAAAAGCAGGTTATATTGGTCGTTTTGTAATGAAAGCCGAAAAACCAGAATCGGTGGCGCGATATGCACTAAACATTGAAACAGAGGATTTACCAGCTGATTTTTATGAAAATTACATTAAAACCATCAATGCTGTTACTAAGGAAGATGTACTTGCAGCAGCTAATAAATATTTCTTAATTGACAATTCTCGAATAGTCATTGTAGGCAAGGGAAAAGAAGTGATTCCTGCATTAGAAAAACTCAACATTCCTATTGTTTATTTTGACAAATACGGAAATCCTGTAGAAAAACCGATTTATAAATAGTAGAAAAACATTAAAAGTTATAGGTTATGAGTTAAGCGTTAGAAGTTCACGCCGTTTAACTCATAACTCCTTACTTCCTAGAGCTCAAATAGACTCCTATTAATATAATAAAAGCTCCAAAAAACTGAACAGCCGTTAGTATTTCGTTATCCAATAATCCCCAAAAGAAAGCAACAACAGGAATTAAATAAGTAACTGAAGCAGCAAAAACCGGAGAACCAATTTGGATTAACTTAAAGAATAAAATATTAGCAACTCCCGTTCCTAAAATCCCCAGAATCAAAATAAAGCAAACTGCATTTTGCGTTTTAGCCAAATGAATTTGTTCTGGAAAACCTGAAAAAATTAAAATCAGGATAGCAGGAATCAAAAGCACAACAAAATTACCTGTAGTTATACTTACTGGAGTTAGATCGAACAAATATTTCTTTATCAAATTGACATTGGCAGCATAACAAAAAGAAGCCAGGATAACCAATAAAGTGTAATAGTAATTCTGTTCCGGATTATTAACAGCTCCATTGTAAACTAAAAGCAAACTTCCCAAAAGCCCTATCAACACCCCAAAAAGTTGTTTTCTTTGGAAACCAATTCCAAAAAACAATGCTCCTATTGCCAATGTATTCAATGGCGTTAAAGAATTTAAAATTGAAGTTACGGAACTGTCTAATTCCGTTTGAGCAAGGGCAAATAGAAAAGCAGGGCAAAAAGTTCCCAAAAAAGCAGTAATAGCAATGTATTTCCATTTTAATTTAGGGATAAGCTTTAAACTTTTAAACCCAATTAGCAACAGAAAAAAAAAAGCAAAAATAATTCGTAATGAGCCAACCTGAATTGCCGACAATCCTAATAATCCCTTTTTTATCAAAATAAACGAACTCCCCCAAATCAAGGAAAGAATCAGTAAATAAATCCATTTTAATTGTTTTGATTCCATCACTTCCACTCCAGAGTTTCCATCAAACGTTGCATATCATTTTTAATATAACTCGCCGCTGGCATGATCGAATCAAAATTAGGTTTTGCATAAAAATAAACCGAACCCGTAATAAAATGTCTCGTACTATCGGTCACATAAAACTGAGAGTTAGTCGCTGCATTTCCATC
>NCET01000501.1 GCA_002280815.1 Flavobacteriales bacterium 32-34-25
TCATCTTTCGAAAGTTGGAATTCAATATTCAGGAAATACTCCGCTTCTTTTTTCATCTTCGGTAAGTATTGGTTGATATCCAAAACCAAATCACTTCCAGCGGCAACATCCATTGGTTTCAAAACGACTTGTTTGACAACATTCCCGTTTTCTAAAATTTTGATAACCGGAATAAAATCCACCAAAGAACGAACAGCCTGTCTGTTGTGAATAGTCAATTTATTAGCTGTACTTAAAGTTGAAGCAGCAGGCTGGTAAATCCATTTGTTCTCATACATCGCGGCTTTTGGTCTTCCGTCAGCTGCTACTATTCCGTTGATATTAAAATTACCATCGTGTTTTTTCTCACCAAAATCACCTCCGTAACCAAAATATTCTTTTCCGGTTTTTGGATCTTTTCTAAGCATTCCCTGATCTTTTAAATCCCAGATACAACCCCCAATGACTCTTGGTGTATTACGGAATTCATCCCATAATTCTTTTAAGTTTCCAGTTGAATTCCCCATCGAATGCGAATATTCGACAAACAAAATTGGTCGGGTATCTTTCTTTTGATCCACCAGAAATTTAGGTGTAAAAACGCCCGGATAAAAACGGCTTACCATATCTACATAAGGTTCGTCCTGCGGATTTTCATAGCGGTGCGAATGATCCACAGTTTTTGGATAACGAGGATCTAACGGATCAATGTAACCATCTAATCGAGGATTACCTTGTGCCGGTTCATAATGCACCGGTCTTGTAATATCATAATCGTGTGTCCAACCCGCCATAGCAGCATGATTAGGCAAACTCCACATCACAATACTTGGATGATTTTTATCTCTTTCGACCATTCGGGTCATACGATCCAAATAAGCTCCGCTCCATCTTTGATCATTACTCAAAAATCCTCCCAAACCATGTGTTTCTAAATTGGCTTCGTCCATGACCATCAAGCCGTATTTATCACATAATTCATAGAAATAAGGATCATCTGGAAAATGGCTCGTTCGAACAAAATTAAAGTTGAACTTTTTCATCACCTTCACATCTTCTTCTAAATCCTGATGATTGACTGCCTCGCCTCTACTAGGATGATGCCCGTGGTGATTGACTCCATAAACGTACGTTTCTTTTCCGTTAATGAGCATTTTGCCGTTTTCTTTCGAAAATTCAATAGCACGAAAACCTACTTTGCAAGTTTTAACCTCGGTGATACTTCCATCAGGATTTTTTAACGTCATGACCAAAGTGTATAAATTCGGTTTTTCGGCACTCCATTTCAGTGGGTTTTTGATAGTTTCCTGAAAGAAACCAAAACGTACTTTATCTAATCGTGGAGAAACTTCACTAATAATATCTGAGGCTTTTCTGCTTAAGGCTTTTTCGAATAAAGGCTTGTTTTGTGCATCGTACAATTGCACTTCGACCGTTTGGTTTTTGATTGTATCGCCAGTTAGGTTCTCCATACGCGGACGCAACTGAAAAACCGCGTCTTGGTATTGTTTATCCAATTTGGTTTGCACAAAGAAATCTTGAATACGTAATTTTGGTTCCGCCATGATGAATACCTCACGCTGAATTCCGCTCAAACGCCAATGATCCTGATCCTCTAAATAAGAACCATCACTGTAACGAAACACACGCACCGAAAGTACATTTTCTCCTTTTTTCAAATACGGGCTAATGTTGAACTCAGACGAATTGAAACTGTCTTCGCCATAGCCTAAAATTTTTCCGTTTAACCAAACCTGAAATGCCGAACTTACGCCACCAAAATGAAGCGTAACCGTCATTCCATCCCAATTTTCAGGAACGGTAAATTTACGTTGGTATGAACCAACCGGATTATCATCTTGAGGTACAAAAGGTGGATTTACAGGTCGGAACGAATACACGGCACTTTTATAAATCGCCATGCCGTATCCTTTCAATTCCCAATTTGACGGTACTTCAATTTTATCCCATCCTTTTACCTCAGATTGATAGAAATCCTGAGGTGCTTCCTGCAAATTTTTAGAAAATTTAAAATCCCAATCGCCATTCAGTATTTTGATTCTACTTTTTAATCGATTTCCTTCGAGCGCATCGGCAACCGAAGTGTATGAATACGCAGTTACACGGGCAGGCTGTCTGTTAATACCCGAAACCATTGGATTTTCCCAAGGAGCATCCGAATAAATTTGTGCCAATCGCGGAATTCCAGCTGGTTCACCTGTTACCAATTGAGCTTGTATTGTGCAAATACTAAACAAACAGAATACTATCGAAAATCGAGACTTAAAAAAGCGGTAATTATTGACTGACTTAAACATATAT
>NCET01000122.1 GCA_002280815.1 Flavobacteriales bacterium 32-34-25
GCAAGTTTTAGGAGATACTTTGGTTGATGTAAAATTCAGCGGCCTGTCCTGGAAAGGAAATGAAGGTTTTTATTATTCCAGTTACGAAAAACCAAAAGGCAGCGAATTATCGGCTAAAACCGATCAACACAAACTATATTTCCACAAACTTGGAACAAAGCAAAAAGAAGACAAAATCATCTTTGGCGAAGACCAAAAACGACGTTATGTTGGTGGAAGCGTGACCGAAGACGATCGCTATTTGGTTATTACTGCGGCAACTTCTACTTATGGAAATGAGTTGTATATTCAGGATTTGTCAACGCCCGAAAGTCCTATTTTGACTATTGTTTCCGATTTTAATAGCGACAATAGCGTTATCGATAGTGAGGGAATAAAGTTGTTGATTGTAACCGACAGGAATGCGCCCAACAAACGAATTGTAACCGTAGAGGTAACTAATCCAATACCCGAAAACTGGAAAGATTTAATTCCTGAAACCACTCAGGTTTTACAACCAACAACTTGCAGCGGTTACATTTTTGCACATTATATGAAAGACGCGGTTTCGGTGGTAAAACAATACGATTATTCAGGGAAATTTTTGCGCGAAATTCAGCTTCCGGGATTAGGTTCGGCGGATGGTTTTAGCGGCAAGAAGAAAGATAAAACGGTGTATTATTCGTTTACCAATTATATCACGCCGGGAACTATTTTAGCATTAGAACCGCACTCAGGGAAATCAACGTTGTATCGAAAATCGAAAGCTGAATTTAAAACAGAAGAGTACGAATCCAAACAGGTATTTTACACTTCGAAAGATGGAACTAGAATTCCAATGCTCATTACCCATAAAAAAGGATTGCAATTAAACGGCAAAAATCCAACTATTTTATACGGTTACGGCGGATTCAATATTAGTTTGACACCTGGTTTTAGTATTTCTAATGCCGTTTGGATGGAAAACGGAGGCATATTTGCCGTGCCTAATTTACGTGGCGGTGGCGAGTACGGAAAAGAATGGCACGATGCCGGAACCAAGTTGCAAAAGCAAAACGTTTTTGACGATTTTATTGCTGCAGCCGAATATTTAATTGCCGAAAAATATACTTCTTCTCATTTTCTGGCCATCCGCGGAGGTTCAAATGGCGGTTTGCTGGTAGGAGCGGTAATGACGCAGCGCCCTGATTTGGCTAAGGTGGCTTTGCCAGCTGTGGGTGTGTTGGATATGTTGCGTTACCATACTTTTACCGCAGGAGCCGGCTGGGCTTACGATTATGGAACGGCTCAGGATAGCGCAGCAATGTTCGAATACCTGAAAGGTTATTCGCCATTGCATACTATTAAAAACGGAGTGCAATATCCCGCAACTATGGTTACCACGGGCGATCATGACGATAGAGTAGTGCCGGCACACAGTTTTAAATTCGCCGCCGAATTGCAATCCAAACAATCCGGAAACAATCCTGTTTTAATTAGAATCGATGTCAAAGCTGGTCACGGTGCTGGAAAATCAGTTGCGGCAAGCATACAGGAAAATGTCGATATTCAGGCTTTTACGTTATACAACATGGGAATTACCCAATTACCAAAATAATTTTCAGGAGCAGAACAAATCCGTTTTTTAACAGCGTCTCGTCCCGCTTTCCGTTATATCTCTTGTTTCGCAGGCTCCACAAGAGGATGCCACTTCAATCGGGGCTATTTAGAACGTATTTTTGATTTTACCACAATCGTTACCCGCAAACTTGTCATCCCGAGGAACGAGGGATCTTCACAAGCTGAGTCACGTATTGTGTGTTATCACTTTGTAGAAATACTAACGGAGTTCCTTCCTTCGTCAGGAGGACAAGACTGGGGGGACTTTGTGTGAAAGTTGGGTGAAGTTAGTTTTTCCGTTTTGAGGAATACCACTTTGCAGAAATACTAACGGAGTTTGCTTCGCCTGTTCGCTACGCTCGAGTCTTCCTTCGTCAGGAAGACAAACTGTGTGGTTATGGTTTGTGTAAAAAAGGTATTTTTAAGGTATTGTATCTTTAATCTACTTCCGCAAACTTGTCATCCCGAGGAACGAGGGATCTCCACAAGTTAAGTCATGTAAGGTGTGTTGTTACTTTGTGGAAATGCTAACGGAGTTTGTTTCTCCAGTTCACTATCGCTTGTGTCTTCCTTCATCAGAAAGACAAGCTCGGTGATCCTGTTTTGTGTAAAAGAGATTTTATTGAATGATTTGTAAATATTACATAAAAACTAAAAAACTCTCTTTAAAATGAAAAAAAGATACTTGTGATATCTTAAAATTAAAACTACTTTTAACTCTTAGTAAAGTTGAATAGTATCTAGATTATTTGAAAATAGTATGACAAGAAAATAGTTGTGCGTAAATTAAATATGACCGTATTCAAATCAAAAATTGAGAATGAAAAAAGTTGAAGTAGTAGCAGCGATAATATATTTTGAAAATGAAATTTTATGTGTTCAAAGACCTAAAAATAAACTCAATTATATATCAGAAAAATTTGAATTTCCAGGTGGGAAAATAGAGCAAGGAGAGACACAAACAGAAGCTTTAAAACGTGAATTAATCGAAGAATTAAATATTGAAACAGATATTAAATCTTTATTCCTTACAGTCGTGCACCAATATCCAGATTTTGAATTGACAATGCATAGTTTTATTTGTGAAGCAAAATCTAAAGAACTAAAACTAAATGAACACATTGCTCAAGAATGGTTAAGTATAAATGAACTTAAAAAACTTGATTGGGCAGCAGCAGATATTCCGATTGTCAATAAATTAATAATGAATGGATAAGATAATTCAAATTTTTAATTCCAGTTTGCAAACAGGCTACGTAGATAAAAATATTTTGTCTGATTTAGCTTATCAACCAGAGTTGCTTGTCAATCAAAAAAATCCACCTAAAAAAGTGCTTTCAACAATACTTCACGAACTTGAAAATTGTAACCAATTTTATATCTCCGTGGCTTTTGTTACTACAAGTGGAGTGGCTACTATAATAAACAAACTAAAAGAATTAGAAAATCGAGAAATAACAGGTCAAATTTTAGTATCCCAATATTTAAATTTCACACAACCTGAAGCACTAAAAAGACTATCACAATTTAAAAATATTGATTTACGTATTGCTACAACTGGTAACGCTCATGCAAAAGGCTACATTTTTAAAAATAAAGAACATTACAACTTAATTGTAGGTAGTAGCAATTTAACAGCTAGTGCTTTATCGACTAATAAGGAATGGAATATAAAAGTATCAGCCTTAGATGAAAGCGGTTTAGTTGACAAAGTACTCGGAGAATTTCAAACTGATTTTGAAAAATCAACACCAGTAACTACTGACTATATTTTGCGTTATGAAGAAATTTATAAAAAGCAATTTCTTACAAGTAGAATTGAGGGATTAGATGAATATTTAACGGAAATAAATCCTAATGCTATGCAAGTAGAAGCATTAAGGAATTTAGATGATTTACGAAAAGATAAAAAAGACAAAGCTTTAATAATTTCTGCAACAGGAACAGGAAAAACTTATTTATCAGCATTCGATGCGAAAGCATTTAATGCTAAAAAATTGCTATTTGTAGTACATCGATTGACCATTGCAAAAGATTCATTAAAGACCTTTCAAAAAGTTTTTGGAAAAAATAAGACAATGGGTTTGTATTCTGGTGAAAAACGAGATTTAGAATGTGATTTCGTATTTTCAACAATTCAGACAATTTCAAAGTTTACGCATCTTGAAAATTTTTCAAAAGATCATTTTGATTACATAATCATTGATGAAACGCATAGATCTGGCGCAGATTCTTATTTACGTTTAATAGATTATTTTGAACCAAAGTTTCTCTTGGGAATGACTGCAACTCCTGAAAGAACTGATGGTGATAATATATTTCAATTATTTGGACATAATATTGCTTATGAGATTAGGTTAAACCGTGCAATGGAAGAAGAAATGCTGAGTCCATTTCATTATTATGGTGTAACGGATTTAATAATTGAGAATAATGAAATTGAGAATAAATCAGATTTTAATTTATTAGTTTCAACTGAAAGAGTTAAAAGGGTAATCGAACAAGCTACTTTTTATGGCAGTGACAATGGGATAACACGTGGCTTAGTCTTTTGTTCAAGAAAAAAAGAAGCAATAGAATTGTCGGTTTTATTTAATTTAAATGGATACAAAACCGTTGCCTTAACTGGTGATAGTACAGAAGAAGAACGAGTTATTGCAATTGATAAATTAGAATCAGATAATCTAAAAGAAAAAATTGATTACATCTTTACAGTTGATATTTTTAATGAAGGAATAGATATTCCTAAAATTAATCAGATTATTATGCTTCGGCCTACGGAATCAGCTATTATTTTCATTCAGCAATTAGGTAGAGGATTGAGAAAAATTGAAGGAAAAAGCTACGTAACCGTTATTGATTTTATAGGGAATTATGAAAACAGCTATCTAATTCCAATTGCACTTTATGGTGATACTTCATACAATAAAGATTCTCTTAGGAAATTAATTACTGAAGGCAGTAGAATGATTCCTGGCTCTTCAACAATTAATTTTGATGAAATTACCAAAGAAAAGATATTTCAATCTATTGATTCTGCAAACATGCAATTGTTCTCGGATTTGAAAAAAGATTACAACCTACTGAAATTTAAACTAGGTAGAATACCAATGATGATGGATTTTATTGAACATGGTTCAAGAGATCCTTATTTATATGTTAATTATGCAGGTTCTCATTATAATTTTATTGCCAAAGTTGAACAAGAATACAATTCCGATTTAAATGAAAAACAAGTTAAACTTTTAGAATTATTTTCTAAAGAAATAAACAATTCAAAAAGAGTTGAAGAAAGTATAATCATCAATTTGTTAATTAAGAATGGAAAGCTTTCGCTAACTTATTTAAAAGAATTTATATTAAACAAATATCATTATATCGTTTCTGATGAAACAATTCAATCTTGTATTACAAATTTAAATTTTGAATTTATTAGAGAAAAAAAAGAAGGGAAACTGATTTCTGTAAAGGAGATTTATAATTTAGATATTATAAAATTCGAGAACGACAGTTTCATGTTTTCAAACATATTTAGTTCTTACTTAAGTCAAGAAACATTTAAAATATTTCTAGTTGATTCTACCGATTATTCCATTTATGAGTTTGACAAACTATTTGAACCTAATAATTGGCAACAAGGATTTCTGCTTTATCGAAAATATTCTCGTAAAGATGTTTTTAGAATATTGAACACTAAAGAAAACCCAGTTGCACAAAATGTTGGAGGATATTTAGTAAGTCCAGACAATTCTCATTGTCCCATTTTTGTAAACTATCATAAAGAAGAAGATATATCTGAATCCACAAAATATGAAGATAAATTTGTAAATGCTAAGGAATTTGATTGGATGTCAAAATCTAATAGAAAAATTAATAGTAATGATGTTCAATCTATTTTAGGAAAAAATGGAGCAATTAGACTTCCTCTTTTTATCAAAAAAAATAATGATGAAGGAATGGATTTTTATTATATGGGGGAAGTGAGTCCAGAACTAAATCAGATTGAACAAACAACGATGAATAATGATAATGGTAAACAAGTTTCAGTTGTGAAAATCAGGTTTAATTTGGCAAGTCCGGTTTCACCTTCTATGTATAATTATTTGGAAGAAAAAGTTATTGAAAAAGCTAAAAGACCTAAAAAGAAAGTTGAAATTGATGAATTAAAAACAACAATCAAATTTGAACCAATATTACACAATCCAATCCCTTTATATGATTTCTATGCAGCAGCTGGAACATTTAGTGAGATTCAGTCTGAAAAAGAATTTACCCTAATTGAAGGCCCCATAAACTCTAAAAGCGACTATTTTGCCTGTAAAATAGTTGGGGAATCGATGAGCAGAGTAATTTCAAATGGATCAATCTGCATGTTTAAACCTTATACAGGAGGTAGTAGAAACGGTAAAATAGTTTTAGTTGAAAACATTGATATACAAGATACGGATTTTAATTCTGCTTTTACAATTAAGACTTATTCAAGTGAAAAAGTAGTATCTGAAGATGGATGGGAACATACTTTAATTGCCTTAAAGCCAAATTCATTTGATTCTTCTTATAAAGATATTATTATCAATGAAGAAAATGGTGCTTCCATGAGAGTTGTTGGAGAATTTGTGTCTGTAATTACAGGGATTTAGAATGTTTTTCAACTTACATTGTTAGATATTACATCGTCTAAAATATTTGATAATTTAAAAAGATTTACTTTGTAGAAATACTAACGGAGTTCCTTTCTTCGTCAGGAGGACAAGACTGGGGGGACTTTGTGTGAAAGTTGGGTGAAGTTAGTTTTTCCGTTTTGAGGAATACCACTTTGTAGAATTACTAACGGAGTTCCTTCCTTCGTCAGGAAGACAAGACTGAGGTTACTTTGTGTGAAAGTTGGGTGAAGTTAGTTTTTCTGTTATGAGGAATACCACTTTGTAGAATTACTAACGGAGTTTGCTTCGCCTGTTCGCTACGCTCGAGTCTTCCTTCGTCAGGAAGACAAACTGGGTGGGTTATGGTTTGTGTAAAAAAGGTATTTTTAAGGTTTTGTATTTTCAATCTACTTCCGCAAACTTGTCATCCCGAAGAATGAGGGATCTCCACAAGCTACATCACGTGTATGTTGTTGCTTTGTAGAATTACTAACGGAGTTCCTTCCTTCGTCAGGAGGACAAGACTGGGGAGTTTCTTTGGGTAAATCATGTTATTTCTATTGGAACAAATCATTCAAGAAATTTAAATCGGGATTTATGGTTTTAATCAAATCCAATTTCTTTTCTCTTCGCCAGCCTTTGATTTCTTTTTCGCGTGCGATGGCTTCTTGAATCCAAGTGAATTTTTCGTAATACAATAAATAATGCACTTGATAACGAGAAGCAAAAGTTGGATTATTAAATTCGATGTTGTCTTGGTGCTGTTGCAAACGAATTTTTAAATTATTGGTCACACCAGTGTATAAAACGGTTTTCGCTTTATTGGTGATGATGTAGATATAATAAGTATGATATCCTTCTTGAAATTGCATAATACTAAAATACAGAATTTAAGAATTGTATTGATATTGTCTTTCAATTTTACTTGGGATTTTTTACGTAAACATTAATCATAATATTTTACTAATTCATTCGCTTTTTAGATTGTGGTTGGTTAATTTAGGGAAATAATTATAAAAAAGCAGACTATGAAAATCCAATTTAATACAGACAAAAACGTAGAAGGTCACGAGAGAGCAGAAGCTTATTTTTCTGCAGAATTAGAAACAGCATTAGCCCGTTTTGAAGAAAAAATCACTCGTATTGAAGTGCATTTTGGAGATGAAAATGGCGAGAAATTTAGTTTAAAAGATAAAAAATGTTTAATTGAAGTGCGTCCTGCAAAACTGCAGCCTATTGTGGTGACAGAACATTCAGATACTGTTGAAAAAGCATTTAGAGGTGCGCTTGCAAAAATCAAGAAATCGCTGGAAACTACGTTTGAAAAACAAAAAGTACATTAAAAAAACGATTGAAGATAAAACACAAAAGACAGTTACTTTTAAACGGTAACTGTCTTTTTTTATGCTAAAATGTTAGCTAATTTATTGCTTGAACAATAAATTAGCTAATAATGGATCTCTCTTGTAAATATCATTGTAAAAATGAATGGTTCCGTCATTGTCTACCCAGGCGGTGAAATAACCAATATATACAGGGATTTTTTCTTTTAATGTGTACCAGGTTTCTTTGCCGCTGTGCATTGCTGAATCAATTTTTTCAGGAGTCCATTCGGGATTGTCTTTTAGGATTTCGATGGCTAATTCTTTTGGCTTTGCCACACGAATGCAACCATGACTAAAGGCTCTGGTTTCTCTTTCAAAAAGTCCTTTGGAAGGCGTGTCGTGCAGGTAAATGTCATTCGAATTTGGAAATAAGAACTTGATTAATCCAAGGGAATTTTTAGGTCCCGGTTTTTGTCTAATACTGCTGCCGTTCCATTCCATGTTGTGTTCGGCTAAATAATTTGGGTTTTTGGCTATGCCCGGAAGAATTTCGTTTTTCTTAATACTTGTAGGCACATTCCAGTACGGACTAAAAACAATGTATTTCATGGGTGCACTAAAAATCACGGTTTTGTTTAGGATTTTACCCACCACAACTTTAGAACGCAAAACCACTTCTTGATTTTTAAAATACGACAATTGAAAAGAAGGAATGTTGATGGCAATTAATTCTTTGGATTTTGGAATATCACTGGAAACCCATCGGCAGCGTTCCATATTAATCATAATGGTTTTAATGCGTTCGCTGATGGGAATGTTTAAATCCTGGATCAGTTCTTTTGAAATAACATTATTCGAAAGATAGCCTCGTCTTAGTTTGTAATGCAAAATTCCTTTGGATAATTCCTTGTCGTAAATTGCACTTTTTGAGTCGGATTTGATGTCATCAGAAAGAAACAAGCGTTCTCTTATTTGAGCAATGGCTGTAGCGCTATCGCCAATTTTGTATGAAGTAACTGCGGTGTCAATAGTGATGGAATTCCAGCCGCCTTTTTTTTCTATTTGGCGGTATTTATGGAGTGCTTTTTTAAGCAAAAAATATTGAGCAATCAGGTTTTTTTCGCCTTTGTTAATTAAGGAGGGATTGGTTAAAAGTGAATCCAGATAACTAATATATGATTGTTTTTTTCGCGGAATATACCATTCTACTTCTTTTGATTTATCGCTGTCTAAACCATTGTATACATTCATGGCGTAGAAAAAATATAGGGAAGAATGCAAAAGCTCGGTTTCAATATTAGGCTTGGTGTTTTTGTTTAAATTACTATGAATTTGATCAAATTTGCTTTTATAA
>NCET01000123.1 GCA_002280815.1 Flavobacteriales bacterium 32-34-25
AATTACGAGAAACTGGGAATCGGTTATTTACAAGGAGAGCTAAAAAAACGAGATCCTGATTATTTCGAAAAAATTAATATCGAAAATCCTCAAACTTTACTCAATCCGCAACGTATGATGCGATTTGTAGAAGTTTGTATTGGAACTTCAAAACCGTATTCTTCTTTTTTAAACCAAAAGAAAAACGAAAGAAGCTTCACTCCTATTCTCATTGGACTTGAAGCCGAAAGAAATGTGATGTACAATCGCATTAACCAAAGAGTTGATATTATGTTGACTGAAGGTTTACTTCAGGAAGCCAAGAGTTTGTATCCAAACAAGAATTTAAATGCGTTACAAACCGTGGGTTACCGTGAGTTATTTAGTTATTTTGACAAGGAATTCTCTTTAGAATTTGCCATCGAAGAAATCAAGAAAAACACCCGTCGTTTTGCAAAACGCCAATTGACCTGGTTCAAACGAGACGAAAATACCAAATGGTTTCATTTCGAAACACCAATTCATCAAATAATTGATTATCTCAATTTGAAACAAAAATCATAAATCTAAAATCATAAATTTCCATGCCAATAGATTCTAATTTCACTTCTGTATTAAGCAAAGATTTTGAAATCAATTTTACCCAATGTTTGCCTTCGGGAAACTTAAAATATACCGAATTGTGCAATTTGTTACAGCTTACCGCAGCTGCACATTCTGAAATTGGCGGCATCAGTTTTACTGATATGCAGGAATTTGATCAAGCTTGGGTTTTGAGCAGAATGCGTGTAGAAATTAGTAATTTGCCAAAATGGAAAGATACCGTAACGGTAAAAACCTGGATTAACAGTTTAGAAAATTCTCGTTCGGTTCGTGCTTTAGAATTGTATGTAAATGGAGAAAAAATGGTGGGTTGCGAGACTTTTTGGGCGGTTTTTAATACTAAGAAACGTCGTCCTGAATTGTTAACACTTGCACACGATCACTTTGAATTATTCCCTGATGTAAAAGCGACACAAGAAGGATTTTCGAAAATTGAAATCAATCCTGAGAAAGAAGAAGTTTTCAGCAAAACTGTTATCTTATCGGATTTGGATATTGTCAACCATGTCAATAATGTCAAATACCTGGAATGGTGCATGGATTTAGTAGACGAAAAAATTATTTTGAAGCAAAAAATAAAAAGCTTCGAAATGAATTTCATGAAAGAACTTTCATTACGAGATCAGGTAATGATTCATGAAAATGTTTCCGAAGATTCTATTGTTTTTAGTATTACCAAAGAAGATAAAAACTGTTTTGCATTGCAATTGAATTTGGGATAAATTCCTAAAACACCTTTCATTTATTAGAAAATTTTGAATACCTAATAATTTTTAAGATCATTTGTCGTTTAAATATTTAAAGCAGAATGTATATAGAAAATATAACTAGATACAAAATATCATTAGAAATTTAAAACAAAAATGAAAAAACTGATTGTAATCTTAAGTCTAATTGCACTAGTAGGATGTAAATCTAAAAAAGTAGATCAAAAAAACGAAATTATAAAATTAGCTCTAATTGAAGTTAACAGCAGTCAGAAGAATAAAGCCTACGAACTAGGAAAGCGCGTTTTAATGACCTGCAATACATCAAAATTCAAGCCTTTTACCACTAGCGAAGCAACAACATCAGTAATCAATAATATTACTATCGAAAAACTCTCTAAAACCTGTTCGAAATACCGACAATGGTATGGTACTTTTAAAGATCTTCAATTAGCTGAAGTCTTTCATAGTAAAAATGATAAAATAACGATATATCGTTTTAGAGCTTTGTACAGCAAAAAAGTTGCGAACAAAGAACTGCGTGTTTTTGTAAATTCAGAAAATCTAGTTTCAGCCATAAAAACATCCGATTGGGCAGAGACTTTTATATATAATTAAGCCGTTGGGTATAATTAGTTTTTGATGATAATTATTCGCTAAGTTGAATAGCATTAATCTGAAATATTTCACCAAAAGCAACAGCGGCTTTGTGTACTAAAACAGGCCAATCTTCGGCAGCAGTATCATCGGCACCATCAGAAATGTATTTTAGACATAGAAACGGAATCTTTTCTCTATTTGCAATTGTTGCCAGAGCATAAGCTTCCATGTCCACAACATTATATTGCGTTGTATTGTGTTCCATTTCAAAATTATCTCCCGTACCACAAATTCCCTCTGGAAAACCTTCCATTGGTAAACCGTAATTTAATACTAATGGAATGTTTGAAAAAGGGGTTTCGTAAAGTTCAAATCCCAAACCTCGTACATCCATATCACGCTGAACAAATTGCGTACAACAAACCACATCTCCTTTTTTAAACTGACTGCTTCCGGCTGTACCCAGATTCACTATTAAATCGGGTCTTTTTTGACAAATAGCTTTGGTTAACTCGTAGCTAGCATTTACTTTTCCAATTCCTGTAAACAAGCTATTTTGCTTATTAAAAACTTCGCCTGCTTCCATTTCTAGAGCAAACACAAAAAGTATATTTTCTATTAAAAATTGCTGGTCTTTATTAATTGTTATCATGTAGATCTATTGCTGCTTTTGGAGTAAAAAAATCAAGACGGTAAAATTACAAATTATAATAATGCTCTTAAAATTAGTCCAACAAAAAAGCCATCTTTTGATTTAATTCAAAAGATGGCTTTTAGTTTTATTTATTTCAGCTTATTTTTTCATTTTAGCTTTTAGAGCATTTTTCTCTGCAGTCATTTCTAAAGCTCCATAAACTCCAGAAAGTGTTTTCACGATATCTGTATTTTCAGGATCTAATTCGTATGCTTTTTTCAAGTAAGGCAAAGTGCTTCTAAACAAATCTTCTCTTTTCTTTTTCAAAACATCATAGCGTTTCATGTCTTTATCAGAAGTTCCCAATTTGTTCATTTCTTCAATAAGCGTTTTCTCATTTTGTAATTTCAAAACCGCTAAATTGATATAAGCATTAGTATAATCAGGTTTGATTTCTACTGCTCTTTTGTAATATTTCTCAGCCTCTACATTATCATTTGCGTTAGCAGAAATAACTCCTAAATTATAAACCAATCCTGCATCATTAGGATTTTTAGCTAATACTTCGGTAATTATTTGCTTGTATTTATCAAAATCTTTTGTTTGTAAATACAAGTTAGCTTCAGTTAACATCAATGAAGAATCATCAGGATTAGTTGTTCTGGCATCAGCAACAGCTTTTTTAGCTTCAGCAATTTTTCCTTGATCTACTAAAATTAAAGCCATGTTTTTGTATATCTCACCTCTTTTAGAAGGAATTTCTTCTGTTCTAGGTTTTTCATGAGTTCCAATTTTTACAGCTTTATCTCTATCAGCAGCAGTTGCAAATGCAACATCCTCACCGTTAACTTTACTTACAGCAAGATATTCAGTACCTTTTCCAGAATAGTTAATGTTTTTTAATTCATTATACAATTCCATCGCTTTATCATAGTTCTTAGCACTTACATAAGTTGAAGCTGCATAATAAAGATAGATAGTATCTTTTTTATCTAGCAAATAAGCTTCATGTAATTTTTGAGCTCCTTCTACATTGTTGTTTGCTTTAGTTGCTGCTACTCCACTATTAATTAACAAACCTTTAATTTTAGTAATCGAAGTTGCTGCTTGTGCAGAGTACTTTTGTTTTCCAGATGCTTTTTCAGCTGCAATTAATTCTTTGTAAGTGTCAGCTGCTAATTTCATATTTGCATCGGTATCGACTTTTTTATCTACCAAATCCAAATATGCATTTCCTTTCAAAAAGATATACTGTGCTTTTTCTTCATCAGAAGCATTTGCCATCACTGGCTCAGCTGCTTTTAAAATATTAAGCACTTCTTTCATATCTCCAGCTTTTACCGCTTTCTCAGCAGCTTTTAGTTCTTTTTTCTGAGCAAAAGTTGCAACAGACAGCAATAAAGCTGAAGCTAGCATTACAAATTTACCATTCATACTATTCATTTTTAATATTTAATAATTTATTTTGATTGTAGTTTATTCTTCGTCATCTTCAGAATCCTCCTCATCAGTTAATTCTTCATCATCAACAGAATCGTCATCATCTTCTTCTACCACACCATCATCTTCAAGAACTTCTAAATCTGGTTTCACTCTTTCGATTGCTACCGTTTCAATAACATTACCTTCTTCATCAACGATAACTTCGGCAACATCATCTTTCATTACTTTTGTTACAGCAGCAATAGAATCCTTACCTTTTAAGTTAATCAATCGAACTCCTTGCGTAGCACGACCCATTACACGTAAATCTTCAATAGCCATTCTAATTGTTAATCCTGATTTATTGATAATCATCAAATCATCAGCATCAGTAACAGCACTAATCGAAATTAAACTTCCTGTTTTCTCGGTGATATTAAGTGTTTTAACACCTTTTCCTCCACGATTCGTGATTCTGTAAACATCTTCACCATCTTCGTCAACTAATTTGGTACGTTTACCGTATCCGTTTTCAGTTACTACTAAAATTTGCGAATCATTAATATCATTTTTATCTACAGTAACCATACCAATTACTTCATCGGTATCATCTTTTAACGTAATTCCACGAACTCCAGAAGCTGTTCTTCCCATTGGACGGGTCTTGGTTTCTTCAAAACGAACTAATTTACCAGACTTAACCGCTAAGATAATTTGGCTTTCACCATTTGTCAATTCAGCTCCTAACAACTCATCGCCTTCTTTAATAGTAATGGCAGCAACACCGTTTACACGTGGTTTAGAATACTTCTCCAAAGATGTTTTCTTAACCTGACCTTGCTTAGTTACCATAACCAGGTTATGCGTTTTAATGTAATCCTGATCTTTTAAATCCTGAGTACAAATAAATGCTTTTACCTTATCATCACTTTCGATGTTAATCAAATTCTGAATCGCTCTACCTTTTGCTGTTTTGCTTCCTTCTGGGATTTCATAAACACGCATCCAGAAACATTTTCCTTTTTGGGTAAAGAACATCATGTATTGGTGATTGGTTGCCACAAACATGTGCTCTAAGAAATCCTGATCTCTTGTTCCTGCACTTTTTTGTCCAACTCCACCTCTATTCTGCGTTTTGTATTCCGTAAGATTCGTACGTTTGATATATCCTGCATGCGAAATAGTAATAACTACATTCTCATCAGCAATTAAATCTTCGATACTTACATCTCCACCTGAATATTCAATTTGAGAACGACGTTCGTCACCATATTTCTCACGAATTTCAGTAAGCTCTTCTTTGATTAAATCAGTTCTTAAATTTATATCAGCTAATAAAGCTTTCAAATGTTCGATTAACTTCATCAATTCTTCATACTCTGCTCTTAACTTGTCTTGTTCCAGACCTGTTAATTGACGCAAACGCATTTCAACAATAGCACGAGCCTGAATATCCGATAATTGAAATCTTTCGATTAATTTTTCACGAGCTTCCTCAGTGTTTTTAGAACCTCTAATCAACGCAATTACTTCGTCGATATTGTCAGAAGCAATAATTAAACCTTCAAGAATATGTGCTCTTTCTTCGGCTTTACGCAATTCAAATTGTGTTCTTCTAACCACTACATCATGACGGTGCTCAATAAAATAATGAATCATATCTTTTAGATTCAACATTTGTGGGCGACCTTTTACTAATGCAATATTGTTTACACTAAAAGAAGATTGTAATTGAGTGAATTTATATAAAGTATTCAAAACCACGTTTGGAGTAGCATCACGTTTCAGAATATAAACGATACGCATACCATTTCTATCTGATTCGTCTCGAATATTTACAATTCCTTCAATTTTTTTCTCGTTAACTAAATCAGCTGTACGCTTAATCATATCAGCTTTGTTAACTTGGAAAGGAATTTCAGTTACAATAATACATTCTCTTCCATCAACTTCTTCAAAACCAACTTTAGCACGCATTACAATACGTCCTCTTCCTGTTTTGAATGCTTCACGAACGCCTTCATAACCATATATAACACCTCCAGTTGGAAAATCCGGAGCTTTAATATGCGTCATTAATTCGTCTATTTCAATATCATTATTATCAAGGTACGCTAATGTACCATTGATAACCTCAGTTAAATTGTGAGGTGGCATATTAGTTGCCATACCTACGGCAATACCTGTCGCTCCGTTTACTAATAAAGTAGGAACACGAGTTGGCATTACTTTTGGCTCATATAAGGTATCGTCAAAGTTCAATTGGAAATCAACTGTTTCTTTTTCGATATCAGCCAATATTTCTTCTGAAAACTTGCGCATTCTGGCCTCAGTATAACGCATTGCTGCCGGGCTATCGCCATCAACAGAACCAAAGTTACCTTGACCGTCAACTAATAAATATCGCATACTCCACTCTTGAGCCATACGCACCATAGCGTCGTACACAGAAGTATCTCCGTGTGGATGGTACTTTCCTAAAACTTCCCCGACAATTCTTGCGGATTTTTTATGAGCAGATCTTGAAGTTACTCCTAAATCATACATTCCATAAAGTACTCTTCGATGCACTGGCTTCAAACCATCTCTAACATCTGGAAGCGCTCTTGATACAATTACCGACATTGAATAATCAATGTAAGCTGATTTCATTTCATCTTCTATGTTAATAGGAATTAACTTTTCTCCTTCAGACATAAGTTGTTATATTAAATAATTATATTCATTTCAAAACGTGCCAATATACGGCTTTTTGAAATTTTTAAAAGCTTTTCAATACACTAATTTCAATGATTTATTAACAAATTAACATTGGCATTTGTTTAATAAATTAAAGACAAAATCAAGCTTTTTTGGCTTTTTTTTTGTCTATTAGCTGACATAAGTACTTAGGTACGGTTTTTGTTTTTCAATTAGTAATTCACTAAATTTACACATACTAGAAATAAATATTATGGATGACAATTTTTCACCAAGAGTAAAAGATGTTATTACCTACAGTAAAGAAGAAGCTTTACGACTGGGTCATGACTTCATTGGGACAGAACACTTGATGCTTGGTATCCTTAGAGATGGTAATGGTAAAGCAATACAGATATTAAACAATTTATCCATTGACTTAGATCATTTACGTAGAAAGGTAGAAATCCTAAGCCCTGCTATCCCAGGAATAGATAGTAATTTAGAAAAGAAAAACCTGCATTTGACTCGTCAGGCGGAGCGTGCACTAAAGACCACTTTTCTGGAGGCCAAGGTTTTCCAGAGTCCGTCGGTTAGTACTGCTCACCTATTACTATGTATTTTAAGAAACGAAAACGACCCTACAACCAAGTTATTGAATAAACTAAAAATAGATTATGATATAGCTAAAGAACAATATCTAAATATGACACCAAACGAAGAAGAATTCTTAGAAAATTTACCAAGAGC
>NCET01000124.1 GCA_002280815.1 Flavobacteriales bacterium 32-34-25
GAATAGCGGTGTTCTTGCATTACTTTTATAATCCAAGTGTAAAGTTCTTTAAGAGATTCTTCTTCGTTAAGAAGTGGTATTAATATAGATAGATTCATCGATTTTTATTCTTGTGATGAGGGTTTGCTTTTAAAGAAAGCAGCCAAAATTAAACCAAAAATGGTGCAGAAAACAATATTGGATAAAGAACCTTTTAATAATCCTACAATAGAAAATTGGTCGTTTTCTTGTAAGTCTTTTATAGCTGCGTTAATGGTTGATGCAGGAGCACTAAACTTCTCCATTGCAGAAATCATGTATTTAATGGTTAATTCTTTAATGGTAACTTTGGCAGCTGGATCAACAAAATTGAATAGTATGATATTGAAAACAACTGATATTGCAATTCCAATTAAAGCCGAAATAAAATAAGTAGTAAAAGCATCTTTAAAGCTAAAAGTACCTGAAAGTTCTTTTTTTGTTTTACTCAATAATACAATAGCTATAATAAGGTATAAAGTTAAATTGGCGAAACCAATCCAAGAAGAGGTAAATAAATTTAAATCGATGGAATAGATTAAAGCAGTGATTAAAACAGAAGTTAAGCCGGTTATTATTCCAAAAGTAATTCCGTTTTTTTTAATGGTTTCGTGAATCATTGTTCGATACTTTCAATTAAGCAACAAATATAGTAATTCCCTCTATATTGAAGAGCAAAAAACTGTTTTTAGCGCTTTATATAAAAAAAAGAAATAAACATTTGTTTATTGAAAAATAATTGTATTTTTGCATCCTCAAAATAATATTAAAAATAAAAAGTTATAAGCGGTTTATACCTTTTCTGTTAAAAGAGAAGCTTCAAAACTAAATTATAGCCAAACAAATAAAAAAGATTCAAGATGAAAAAAGGTGTACACCCAGAAAATTACAGATTAGTTGCTTTTAAAGACATGTCAAACGATGATGTTTTTATTACTAAATCTACTGCTGATACTAAAGAGACAATTACAGTTGACGGTGTTGAATACCCAGTTGTAAAAATGGAGATCTCTAGAACTTCTCACCCTTTTTATACTGGTAAATCTAAACTTATTGATACTGCAGGACGTATTGATAAATTCAAAACTAAATACGCTAAACACATTAAATAATTTTAATTTGTTTTTAAATATTAAAAGCCTTCCTTTTTGGGAGGCTTTTTTATTTTTATCTGTTTGAAAACTTTGTAACTTTGGCTCGGGTTAAAAAAAACTCAATTACTAAATAGACCACTTTTATGAATTATATACTTTTTGACGGGCCTGCTCGTAATGCTTTATTACCATTTACTTTTACTCGTCCGGTAGCGGATATTTTAATTGGAATTCTAACAATTCGTCAAAAATGGGAAAAATATTTAGGTTCGACCATTACCACCTTGACTGAGGAATATTTGTCGGATAAATATCCAATGGTGGAATTAGAAGAAAATGTAATGATTAATGCTTCGTTTCTTCCCAATGAAGTTTTAGCCGAAATGGTTTCGAATTTAGAACCCAACCAAGCTATTTTTAAAGGAGAAGAAGTGATTGCTTTTTATACCAATGATAGTCAGGAAGAAGTAGATTTTGATGCTTATGAAATTATCGAATATAGCGAGGAATGTTTAACGGTTATGAATACCTGGGATATTTTTTCTAAAAATGCTGCGGCAATTCGTGAAGATTTTGAGTTTTTAACCGAAGATAGAAAATCGCAAGCTATTCCTAAAAGTGTCAATGTAATTGCACCAGAGAATATTTTTATTGAAGAAGGTGCTCAGTTAGAATTTGTAACCTTAAATGCATCAACTGGGCCTATTTATATTGGCAAAGATGCTTTAATAATGGAAGGAACGGTTATTCGCGGGCCTTTTGCGCTTTGTGAAGGTGCTGTGGTAAAAATGAGTGCTAAGATTTATGGAGCTACAACGGTAGGTTCTTATTCTAAAGTGGGAGGAGAAATTAATAATTCGGTGTTGTTTGCTCATTCAAATAAAGGTCATGATGGATTTTTAGGGAATTCTGTTTTAGGCGAATGGTGTAATATTGGTGCGGATAGTAACAATTCGAACCTGAAAAATAATTATGACGAAGTAAAATTATGGAGTTATGAAACCGAAGGTTTTGCTAAAACAGGACTGCAGTTTTGTGGTTTAATGATGGGAGATCATAGTAAATGTGGTATCAATACCATGTTTAATACAGGAACTGTTATCGGGGTGAGTTCTAATATTTTCGGGAGTGGGTTTCCTCGCAATTTTGTTCCAAGTTTTTCTTGGGGTGGAGCAGCGGGCTTTACAACTTATACCACTAAAAAAGCATTTGAAACCGCTAAATTAGTTATGGGGAGAAGAAATATTGAATTTGATGAACAAGAAGCTGCTATTTTAGAACATGTTTTTGAAGAAACTAAAAAGTGGCGAAAGGAGTAATCTGTGTCCTATTTGTTTAATAGATTTTATTAAGAGTGCCTTGTTCGTTGTGGATAAGGCATTTTTTGTTTTTTAAGATGTTTTTTTTGTTATTTATTGTAAAAATGTTTGATAAATCAATGTTTTGTTGTTTTTTTGGTGGTAAATTAATAAATAAGATATGGAGGATTTCGTAGGGATTTTAAATAGTTTCATTTGGAGTAATGGCTTAATTGCGTTGTGTTTGGGTACAGGTCTTTATTTTTCAATACGAACTCGTTTTTTACAGTTGAGACATATTAAAGAAATGTGGCGTCTTTTGTTTGATGGTGAAAGTACTGATTCTGGTGTTTCTTCTTTTCAAGCCTTGGCAATGTCTCTGGCGGGAAGAGTAGGTACTGGAAATATTGCGGGAGTGGCTACGGCCATCGCTTTTGGTGGGCCTGGTGCTATGTTTTGGATGTGGACAGTTGCGTTTTTAGGGGCAAGTACAGCTTTTATTGAAGCTACATTGGCGCAAATTTATAAGGAAAAACATCTAGGTGAATTTCGTGGTGGGCCAGCTTTTTACATCGAAAGAGGTTTGGGGGTGAAATGGTTTGCGGTTTTATTTGCTGTAGTTTCTGTGGTTTCGGCTGGTGTTTTTTTACCAGGAGTTCAGGCTAATTCAGTTGCTGAGAGTGTGCAAAATGCTTTTCAGGTGGAAACTTGGATGTCAGGTCTAGCTATGGTAGTTTTGTTTGGAACTATTGTTTTTGGAGGAGTAAAAAGGATTGCTAGATTTACAGAATATGTAGTTCCGTTTATGGCTATTGGTTATATTGTATTGGCTTTAATTATTGTTTTTGCTAATATTGATCAATTAGCAGGAGTGATTAGTTTGATTTTTAAAAGTGCTTTTAATATGGAAGCAGGTTTTGGAGCTGTTTTTGGTTTAGCTATTCAATGGGGGGTAAAAAGAGGGATTTATTCGAATGAAGCGGGTCAAGGTACAGCACCTCATATTGCGGCAGCGGCTGCTATCACGCATCCTACAAAACAAGGTTTAGTGCAGTCTTTTTCAGTGTATATTGATACTTTGTTTGTGTGTTCGGCTACGGGGTTTATGATTTTGATTACGGGGATGTATAATGTTTATAATCCAAGTTTTGCTACAGGTGGAGCTTCAGAATTTTTATATCACGGATTAAATAATATTGCTGTAGGGCCAGCTTATACACAGAATGCTATGGATACTGTTTTTCCAGGATTTGGTTCTTATTTTGTTGCTATTGCCTTGTTTTTCTTTGCTTTCACTACAATTATTGCCTATTATTATATAGCAGAAACTAATGTTTCTTATTTGACTCGAAAAATGGAATCGCCTGTTTTTTATTATGTTTTAAAAGTGGTTATGATGCTTGTTATCATGTATGGTGCGGTAAATCAAGCTACTTTAGCATGGGCAATTGGGGATTTAGGTGTTGGTTTAATGGCATGGTTTAATATTGTGGCAATTCTTCTTTTGCAAAAACCAGCCCTAAGAGCATTATTGGATTATGAAAAACAGAAAAAAGAAGGTAAGGATCCTGTTTTTGTTCCAGAAGAAATAGGAGTTACTAATGCTCATATTTGGAATACAATTAATAAAAGTACAGATAAATAAATATTTTTATTTTGTTTTTAAAGCTTCTAGTAACAGATTTTCGACTGTTATTAGAAGCTTTTATTTTATAGTAACAAATTACTTAATTAATCTATCTTTGCACTTTTAAATTTATTGAGGTCTGAAACTTCTAGCTTCCAACCTCTAACTTCTAACTTTTTATAATGATTACAATTAACGACATATCCGTTCAATTTGGCGGAACAACTTTGTTTAGCGATGTTTCTTTTGCTATTAATGAAAATGATAAAATTGCCCTTATGGGTAAAAATGGTGCTGGAAAATCAACTTTACTAAAAATTATTGCAGGAAATAGCAAGCCGTCAACAGGAAGTGTTTCGGCTCCTAAAGATGCAGTTGTAGCTTATTTGCCGCAGCATTTATTGACTACTGATGGAGCGACTGTTATGGAAGAAGCTTCAAAAGCTTTTTCTGAATATTTTGCGATGAAATCAGAGATTGACGAAATCAATGAGCAACTGACTGTTCGTACGGATTATGAAAGTGATGAATACATGAAATTGATCGAAAGAGTTTCGGACTTAAGCGAGAAATTTTATGCAATTGAAGAAATCAATTACGAAGCAGAAGTTGAAAAAATATTAATCGGTTTAGGATTTGTTCGTGAAGATTTTACAAGACAAACTTCGGAGTTTTCTGGAGGATGGAGAATGAGAATCGAATTGGCTAAAATTTTATTGCGCAAACCTGATTTGATTTTGCTGGATGAGCCTACCAACCACATGGATATCGAAAGTATTCAATGGTTAGAGGATTTCTTGATTAATTCGGCTAAGGCGGTGGTGGTAATTTCGCACGATAGGGCTTTTGTTGATAATATTACCAATCGTACAATTGAAGTTACAATGGGACGAATTTACGATTACAAAGCTAAATATTCTCATTATTTAGAATTACGTAAAGATCGTAGAATTCACCAGCAAAAAGCATACGACGAGCAACAAAAAATGATTGCTGATAATCGTGCTTTTATTGATCGTTTTAAAGGAACTTTCTCTAAGACCGATGCGGTTCAGTCTCGTGTGAAAATGTTAGAAAAGTTGGTTATTGTTCAGGTTGATGAAGTAGATAACTCCGCTTTAAAATTAAAATTTCCACCAGCTGCTCGTTCAGGACAATATCCTGTTGTAGTTAAGGATTTGTCTAAATCTTACGGTGATCATGTGGTTTTTAAAGATGCTAATATTGTTATCGAAAGAGGGCAGAAAGTAGCTTTTGTGGGTAAAAATGGTGAAGGAAAATCGACAATGATTAAAGCCATCATGAAAGAAATTGGTATTGATGGTGGAAGTCTAGAAATTGGTCATAATGCTCAAATTGGGTATTTTGCTCAAAATCAGGCGTCGTTATTAGATGAAAATGCTACAATTTTTGAAACTATTGATGCTATTGCAGTAGGAGATATCAGAACGCAAATCAAGAATATTTTAGGAGCATTTATGTTTCAGGGTGATGATATTACTAAGAAAGTAAAAGTGCTTTCAGGAGGTGAAAAAACACGTTTGGCAATGATTAAATTATTGCTAGAACCTGTGAATTTATTGATTCTGGATGAGCCTTCAAATCACTTGGATATGAAAACCAAAGATATTATTAAAGATGCTTTGCGTGATTTTGACGGAACTTTAATCCTGGTTTCTCACGACCGTGATTTCTTAGATGGTTTAGCTACTAAGGTTTTCGAATTTGGAAACAAAAGAGTAGTAGAACATTTTGAAGATATCACAGGTTTCTTGGCGCACAAGAAAATGGATAGTATGAAAGAAATAGAAAAATAATTTTTTTCGAAATAAAATAAATAAAAAAGAGCATTTGTGTCACGCAAATGCTCTTTTTTAGGTTTTATAATCTGATTCCAGGAGGAAGTAATTCTTTGTAGGATGGATTCTTTTTGAAAAATTGTACTATTCTTGGGTAAATAGGAACGACTCTTAATCGTTGTTCTATTGAGTTGTCTAGAATGTGTTTGATTAAATTATCAATAAATATTTCGTTTTTAAATTCTTCGGGAGTATTTATTTTGGTCAAAAATATTTTTCTTTCTTGAAGCGAATATTCAACAGTAACCAGTCCTTCGGCTGTTGTGGTTTCAAATTGTCTTGCAAAAGCGTTGTCTCTAATTTCAATTATTGTAATTGCTTCCATAATCTTTTTGTTTTTTGAAGAATGTTGTTGGAGTGATTTTGTAAAAAAAAAATGGGGAATGTAAATTTAAGTGTTTGGTAATCAAAATCAAATAATTTTAACGTCTCTTTTTTTATAATACTTTTTAAGCAAGTGTTTTCTTGTTTGGAAAATTAGGTGTGCTTTGTAAAAAACTTTAAATTAGTTTTTTTGGAAAAATGAAATTTAAACCCTGTTATGAGTAAAATTCCCGTTTATTTTATGCCTGGATTGGCAGCAAATCCTTTGATTTTTGAAAGGATTAAGCTGGATGACGCTCTTTTTGAAGTTTATTATTTAGAATGGGAAATTCCGAAACCAAGCGAAACTTTACTGGATTATGCTAAACGAATGGCGCTGCATATAAAAGAAGAAAATCCGGTTTTAATAGGAGTTTCTTTTGGAGGAATTCTGGTTCAGGAAATAGCAAATTTGATTGAAGTAAGAAAAGTGATTGTTATTTCGAGTGTGAAAACGAGATTGGAATTGCCAAAACGAATCAAGTTTGCCAAATTAACTTTGGCACACAAATTAATTCCAATGCATTTGATTTTAAGCTTGGATAAGTTAGCGAAATCTATATTGGGAGAAAAACTGAAACATCGCATACAGTTGTATGATACTTTTTTGTCAGTACGGGATGTTTATTATTTAAAATGGGCGGTCGAAAAAGTAGTGCTTTGGAATCGTTTAGTGGCCGATGATCGTGTGATTCATATTCATGGTACTAAAGACCGAATATTTCCTATTGAGAATATAAAGAATTGTATTGTACTAAAAGGCGGTACGCATGTTATGGTTTATACCCAATACAGATGGTTTAATACGCATTTGCCTGATATTATTTTAGATGAAAATCCCAAATTATAAAATCCCAAATTCCAAGTTTTAACGTCTAGTATTTCCATCTTCCATCTTCCATCTTCCATCTTCCAACTTCCAACTTCCATCTTCTATCTTTTATTGAGATTGCTTAGCTTTTGGCAATAAAAAAATCCCAAACTCTTGGAATTTGGGATTTTGAAAATATTGAAATTTAAAATCGTTAGATTTTCTTCATTTGTTCTTTCATCATGGTGATTTGTTCTTTCAACATGTTTTGTTTGTCTAGTTTTTTAACTTCGGTAATAGATTTTCTTCATTTGTTCTTTCATCATGGTGATTTGTTCTTTCAACATGTTTTGTTTGTCTAGTTTTTTAACTTCGGTAATCAAAGTAGTTGCTTCTAATTTTCTTCTGCGTGACAATGCGATTCCGGCTAAATTTAATTTGGCTACAGCCAAATCCATATCCATTGATAATCCTAGTTCAATAGCTTTCTTGAAATATTTTTCAGATTGATTGATATTTGTTTGCGAAAGCATAATCCCGTGAAGGTAGTTAAAGTAACCTTGTTGTTTTCTTACTAAAGCCGATTCTGGATTTTTAATGTGTGAAAGCCATTTTTGAGCGCCTTCAAAGTCTTGTTTTCTTAGTTTTAAAAAGGCTAATAAGATATATTCGTTTCTAAAATAAAGAAAAATAGGAATTACAGTTAGTAGTAATAAGAAAATTCCGTTTCCAATATTGTTCTCTGTAAATTGCCAAATGCTAGTAATTACGATAAGTCCAGCGATAATAAGTTTAATATTCTTGTTTAACATGATGGTGTATAATTTGTGTTTGCAAATATAGTAAAAGGAATTAAAAATATTTTTATAAAACTTCTTGCTAGAAAAAAAAGTCTTTGTATATTTGCACTCGGTTTCAGAATAAGCACTATTCGAAATATAAAAGATACATATAAACAAGTTTTAAAGATACAAAGCAATGAGCAAAAGAACGTTTCAACCATCGAAAAGAAAAAGAAGAAATAAACACGGATTTATGGACAGAATGGCTTCTGCTAATGGAAGAAAAGTTCTTGCGCGTAGAAGAGCTAAAGGAAGACATAAATTGACTGTTTCTAGCGAACCTAGACACAAAAAATAATGTTTGTATAAACATAAATAAGGGCGTTACTTTTTTTAGTACCGCCTTTTTTTATATCTTGTCGGTAAAATGACATTCAAACTTAAGATTTATAGTGAGTTGCATCATTTTTTAATCTTAAAAAATCGAATAAAAGAGATTACTTCATAAAACAATAATTACAATATAATGCCAAAAGACACTTCCATAAAATCAGTTTTAATTATAGGTTCAGGTCCTATTGTTATTGGTCAAGCTTGCGAATTTGATTACGCAGGATCACAATCAGCACGTTCTATTCGCGAAGAAGGAATTGAAGTTATTCTTATCAATTCGAACCCTGCTACGATTATGACCGACCCTTCTATGGCGGATCATATTTATTTGAAGCCTTTAACAACAAAATCGATTATCGAAATTCTAAAAGAGCATCCACAAATTGACGCTGTTTTGCCTACAATGGGTGGACAAACGGCTTTGAACTTGTGTTTAGAAGCTGAAGAAAAAGGGATTTGGCAGGATTTCGGAGTAAAATTAATTGGAGTTGATGTTAATGCCATTAATATTACTGAGGATAGAGAGCAGTTCAAACAATTGCTTAAAAAAATAAATGTACCTACAGCTCCTGCTGAAATTTGTACTTCTTATTTAAGAGGAAAAGAAATTGCTCAGGAATTTGGTTTTCCACTTGTAATTCGTCCATCGTTTACTCTTGGAGGAACTGGAGCTTCTATAGTTTACAAACCAGAAGATTTTGACAAATTGTTAACTGCTGGACTTGAAGCATCGCCAATTCACGAAGTTTTAATTGATAAAGCTTTGATGGGATGGAAAGAATACGAATTAGAACTTTTAAGAGATAAGAATGATAATGTTGTAATTATTTGTTCTATCGAAAATATGGATCCAATGGGAATCCACACCTATGACCTTATCGGATACTACTTTCCAAAAATTACGTGATTACGCTATCCTGATGATGCGTAGTATTGGAAATTTTGCTGGAGGATGTAACGTACAGTTTGCGGTTTCTCCAGACGAAAAAGAAGATATTGTAGCCATTGAAATTAACCCTCGTGTGTCTCGTTCTTCTGCATTGGCATCTAAAGCAACAGGTTATCCAATTGCTAAAATTGCTTCAAAATTAGCTTTAGGATACAACTTAGATGAATTGCAAAACCAAATTACAAAATCAACATCGGCTTTATTCGAGCCAACATTGGATTATGTAATTGTGAAGATTCCACGTTGGAACTTTGACAAATTTGAAGGATCAGACAGAACTTTAGGTCTTCAAATGAAATCAGTAGGTGAGGTAATGGGAATTGGACGTTCGTTCCAGGAAGCTTTACACAAAGCCACTCAATCATTAGAAATTAAAAGAAATGGTTTAGGAGCTGATGGAAAAGGATACACTAACTACGAGCAAGTAATTGAAAAATTAACTCATGCAAGCTGGGATCGTGTTTTTGTAATTTATGATGCTATTGCAATGGGAATTCCGTTGAGCAGAATTCACGAAATCACAAAAATCGACATGTGGTTCTTGAAACAATACGAAGAGCTTTTTACACTTGAAAAAGAAATTGCTAAATATACAGTTGCTACTTTGCCAAGAGAATTGTTGCTAGAATTGCTAGAAGCAAAACAAAAAGGTTTTGCTGATAGACAAATTGCGCACATGATGGGATGTTTAGAAAGTGAAGTACATACTTTGCGTATGAATTCAAACATCAACCGTGTGTTTAAATTAGTAGATACTTGTGCGGCTGAGTTTAAAGCAAAAACACCTTATTACTACTCAACATTCGAAGCTGAAATTGAAAAAGCAGATGGAACGCGTTATGTAGATAACGAAAGTGTGGTAACGGATAAAAAGAAAATCATTGTTTTAGGTTCTGGACCAAACAGAATTGGACAAGGAATCGAATTTGATTACTCTTGTGTTCACGGAGTTTTAGCAGCTAAAGAATGTGGTTACGAAACTATCATGATTAACTGTAATCCTGAAACAGTTTCAACTGACTTTGATACCGCTGATAAATTATACTTCGAACCAGTATTCTGGGAACATATTTATGACATCATTCAACACGAAAAACCAGAAGGTGTTATCGTTCAGTTAGGTGGTCAAACAGCTCTTAAATTAGCTGAAAAATTATCTAAATACGGAGTAAAAATCATCGGAACTAGT
>NCET01000125.1 GCA_002280815.1 Flavobacteriales bacterium 32-34-25
TATTATTATAAAAATCTATTTTTAATTTAAAAATGATAGTATTTCTAGATTAAAAGTGACTTTTATATTTTAATTTTAAGCGTGTTTTAAAAATAATTCAATACAATTATCATCTTTTGTTTTTTGACTTATTAGAAGTCTTTATTTTAATTTTTAGCTTTTTTTAGTCTTCAATTAATGCTTCTTTGGCAAAATGGAACTTATGAAGCAATTGCCAATACATTCTAGTACTTTTTTATAACAATTCTTTAAGAAGTCTTTTTGAAAATTAATTAGTATCTTTAAGGAAACTTAAAATAAATTAATTATGGCAACTAGTACTGGAAAAACTTTAATAGCTCTTGCAAGTGGTGCTGCAATAGGAGCTGTATTAGGAATTTTGTTTGCTCCGGATAAAGGAGATAATACAAGAAAAAAAATTAAAGATGGCTATAAAGATCTTGAAAAAGATATGAAGGCTAGATTAGCTAATGCCAAAGTTGATTTAGAAGATACTTATCAAGATTTAGTTTCAAATATGAGTTATAAAACAGAAGATGTTATTACTTTTTTAGAAAAGAAATTAGCAGATTTAAAAGAACAAAATGCTAAACTTCACAAATAATAATTTCTATCTAACTATTGAAATAGAATGCTTATGGCTTTTGACGACTTAAAAGAACATTCAGAGAATATTCAAGAACATGCTAAAGATTATGTAGAAAAAAATCTTTCTTACTATAAATTATTAGCGTTTAAGATGGCTATGAAATCAACTACAATGATTTTTAAGTTCACCTTAATTTTGTTATGTTTTTGTATGGTTTTATTATTCTTTTCGGTTGCATTAGCTTTTGCTATCGGCAATTATTTAGGAAGTTTTACCTATGGATTTTTTAGTGTTGGTCTAATTTATCTTCTTATAACAGGATTATTGTTTTTAGTTAGAGATAAATTTGTAGAAGGACCTATTTTAGAGAAATTTTCAGAAATCTTTTTTAATGACTAAATTATGCAAACAAAAAAATATTCCTCTTATGCTCAAATTGATAGTGAATTAGAAATTATGAAAATTGAAAAAGAAATCAGTTATCAAAAGTTAGTTTTAAGCGTTCAAAATACAAAAGAAAGCTTTTCATTTTTCAATATTACAACTAATGTTTTAGATACTGTAAAAAGCACTTTTTTTAGCTCCTACGGCACAATATTGAGATTAGTTATACCAATTATAATAAAATGGTTTAAAAACAAAAAAAGAGGCAATTAAGCCTCTTTTTCGTTTGTATTCTATACTTCATCTGTTTCTTCTGATTCCTCTGAAGGATTTTCAAGTTCTTCATATTTAGTTTTCTCTTTTTTAGGCGAAACCTTGTTCTTTTTCTTCATCATTTCTCCCACCTGATTTGAAGCACTAAAAGAAGCTACCATGTTGTTTAACATTTCACTACCAGCTTGTGGAGAATTAGGTAGTAAAATTAAATTAGAATTTGCATCAGCTCCAATGGCTTGTAAAGTATCATAATGTTGCGTTACTACAATTAGGGCAGAGGCTTCTTGCGAATTGATTCCAACTTTATTTAAAACATCCACACTTTCTACTAATCCACGAGCAATTTCTCTCCTTTGATCGGCAATACCTTGTCCTTGCAATCTTTTGCTTTCTGCTTCCGCTTTGGCCTTAGCTACAATTCTAATTCTGGATGCTTCTGCTTCAAACTCGGCTACTGTTTTTTCTCTATCGGCAGCATTAATTCTGTTCATCGCATTTTTTACTTGAATATCAGGATCAATATCAGTTACCAAAGTGTTGATGATTGTATATCCATAAGTAGTCATGGCTTCGTTTAATTCTCTTTTTACTGCAACTGCAATATCATCTTTTCTTTCAAAAACATCATCTAATTTTAACTTTGGAACTTCGGCACGAACCACATCAAATACATAAGAAGTAATTTGATCGTGCGGATATTCTAATTTGTAAAAAGCATCATAAACGGTTTCTTTAACCACCATAAATTGAACTGAAACTTTTAGTTTTACAAATACATTATCTTTCGTTTTAGTTTCAATAATAACGTCCAATTGTTGGATTTTAAGATTAACGCGTCCGGCAATTCTATCAATCAAAGGAATTTTAAGTTGAAGTCCCGATTGTCTAATACTTAAAAATCTTCCAAAACGTTCCACAATTACAGCCGTTTGTTGTTTGACTGTGAAGAATGACGAAAGGAAAATAAATAGCGCAATAAATACCAAAAAAATAAGAGGAATGTTCATAGTTTATAAATTAGTTAAAAATTATCTGTTAAATTACAAAAAAACTTTAGGTTTGTGCTTGTTTAAAATCCTTATTATGAAAAAGCTATTGTTAAGTTTTTGTTTTCTTTTGTTTTCAGTAATTAGTTTTGCTCAATATGGTTATCGTGATTCTAACAGAATTGGGATTAGTGCTGGTATCAATCAGTTTACTTTGAATACTAATAATTTTGATAGTAAACCAGATACAGGCTGGAATGCAGGATTATCTATGAGAGGAAATTTTTATGACAATTGGGACATGGTGTATGCCATTCAGTTTTCTGAAAACAATTTTTCTGTGGCTACAGATCGATTGGTTTTTGGAAAAGAAGATGTAAATTACAAATTGCCTTCTGCTCAAATTTCGTTACAATTGAGTTATGTTTTGATAGACAATCATTTATCAATTGAATTTGGCCCATTGGTTCAAATTAATGGAAAATTTAAAGTGGAATCTGGAAAAGAAAACAATGTAATCTCAGGAACTACTTTACTTGCCAAAGATATTGTTGATATTGGTCAATTTAATTTTTATCCAACGGTTGGAATTACAGCAGGAGTGAAGCATTTTAGATTCAATGTTTCTTATCAATACGGAATTTCGAATATGTTGGGTAATTTGAATTCTAAAAATCTGGGTTATAATTTTAGAGGAAATCCTGGAATTCTAAACGGAAATGTTCTTATTTATTTATAATAAATACATCATAGATCTAAAAAAGAAGGCACAAAGTTTACTATTAATAGTGAACTTTGTGCCTTATTTGTGAACTTTGTGTTTATTTACAAAGTAGCTATTGCTTTTTGAATTCTTGAAATTGTTTCCTCTTTTCCAATGATTTCTACAATATCAAATAGGTGAGGTCCTTTCAAAGCACCAACCAAACTCAAACGGAAAGGTTGCATTACTTTACCCATTCCAATTTCATTTTTAGTTAACCAATCTTTGACAATTGTTTCGATATTGGGTGAAGTAAAATCAGTGATTTCTTCAAGAACTGAAATTAATTCTTGCATTAAAGCAGGCGTTTCTTCTTTCCAGTTTTTCTTTGCTTTTTCATCATAAGTTGTTGGAGCAACAAAAAAGAAATCACTCAAATCCCAAAATTCAGTTACAAAATGAGCACGTTCTTTTATTAAGGACACAATTTTAGTTATTGTTTCTAATGAAATAGAAAATCCTTTTTCTTCCACAATAGGAGCAAAGGCTTTCGCTAAATCTTCGTCTTTTTGTTTGATTAAATATTGGTGATTGAACCATTTGTTTTTCTCCGGATCAAATTTGGCTCCAGCCTTATGAACTCGGTTCAAATCAAATTTTTCAACTAATTCTTCTAACGAAAATAATTCTTGTTCTGTGCCATCATTCCATCCTAATAAAGCCAGGAAGTTAATAACAGTTTCAGGGAAAAATCCTTTTTCTCTGTATCCTGATGAAATTCCTTCTTCAGTTTTCCATTCTAATGGGAAAACTGGAAAACCTAATTTATCACCATCACGTTTTGATAATTTTCCGTTTCCAACAGGTTTTAAAATCAAAGGCAAATGAGCAAATTCTGGAGCTGGCCATCCAAATGCATGATATAATAAAACGTGTAAAGGCATTGATGGTAACCATTCTTCACCACGAATTACATGAGTAGTTTCCATTAAATGATCATCAACAATATTTGCTAAATGATAGGTTGGCATTCCGTCACTTTTAAACAAAACTTTGTCATCTAAAAGGTTCGTTTCAAATTTTACATGACCTCGAATGATGTCTTTTAAATGTAAAATTTCATCAACAGGAGTTTTAAATCGAATGACATAATGTTCTCCGTTAGCAATTCTTTGCGCTGTTTCTGATGCAGAAATAACTAAAGAAGTATCTAGTTTTTCTCTGTTAGTATGATTGTAAATAAACGTTTTTCCTTGTTCTTCTTCAGCTTTTCTGTAAGCATCTAAAGATTCTGGAGTATCAAATGCATAATATGCCCAACCAGAATTGATCAATTGATCTGCATATTGTTTGTATAATTCTTTTCTTTCGCTTTGACGGTAAGGACCAAATTTTTCATTTTTCCCAATAGTTTCATCAGGAGCGATTCCTAACCATTCCAGCGCTTCCATAATATATTGTTCGGCTCCTGGAACAAAACGGCTTTGGTCAGTATCTTCAATTCTTAGAAAGAAGGTTCCGCCATTTTTTTTGGCAAATAAATAATTAAACAGGGCAGTACGAACTCCGCCTATATGTAAAGGTCCCGTTGGACTAGGTGCAAAACGCACACGAATTGGGTTTGACATTTTTTATAAATTTTACCACAAAGATAATTAGAAGTTAGAAGTCAGATGTTAGAAGTTAGAATTTTTTCAATAATAAGCTGTTGATTTTATTGATATTGTTATTCTCATTGAATTTGATAATGTTATAATTACTACTTTTATGGGTTATTAAAAAGTAAAAATATTTTGAATAGTTCCAATTTTATTTATCAAAAATTAGAAGCTTTTATTAGAAAGTATTATTTAAACGAACTGATTAGAGGCGTAGTTTTCTTCATTGGTTTGGGATTATTGTATTTTCTCTTGACCCTTTTTATTGAATATTTTTTTTGGTTAAAACCTATAGGCAGAACTATTTTGTTTTGGACTTTTGTTGGAGTAGAAGTTGTTTTACTTTTCCGTTTTATTTTGTTTCCTGTTTTCAAACTATTTAAATTCAAAAAAGGAATTGATTACAACGAAGCTTCTTCCATAATTGGAAATCATTTTTCTGATGTAAAAGACAAGTTGCTTAATTTTATTCAGCTTTCTAATCCTGAAGATAATTCGGAAAGATCTGAACTGCTTTTGGCTTCTATTGAACAAAAAGCAAATGCTTTGCAACCCATTCCTTTTACTAATGCTGTCAATTTCAATTCGAATAAAAAATATTTACCTCTTGCCGTCATTCCGGTTTTCTTATTTGCTTCTTTTTATTTTTCGGGAAACAAAGGAATCATTACTCAAAGTTTGAATCGAATTGTTCATTTCAATGCTACTTTTTTACCACCAGCTCCATTTGAATTTGTGCTTTTGAATTCGAATTTGCAAACCGAACAAAACAAGGATTTTATTCTAAAGTTTAAAACCATTGGAAAAGTAGTTCCTGAGAATGCGATGATTTTC
Source organism: Flavobacteriales bacterium 32-34-25 (assembly GCA_002280815.1). Classification (GTDB taxonomy): domain Bacteria; phylum Bacteroidota; class Bacteroidia; order Flavobacteriales; family Flavobacteriaceae; genus Flavobacterium. The sequence goes on from NCET01000125.1 coordinate 5,431, forward strand.
ATTAATGATGAAAGTTATTTTATGGAAAGTACAAAGCCTGGAGAATTTGAATTTAAAATTGAAAAACCCACTCAGGATATTTCTTTTCATCTTCAGGGAAATGCTGTCTCATCCGAAGAATATCTTTTAAAAGTAGTTGCTGTTCCGTCTATTTTAAATTTCGAAATGCAATTGAATTTTCCTTCGCATTTAAATAGAAAACCAGAGATTGTAAAAGGAACTGGTAATGCCATTATTCCAGAAGGAACAAAAGTGACTTGGAAAATTAATACGCTAGCTACTGAAAAAGTGGTGTTTTCGAATACCAATTCGGTTTCTGAGTTTAGTAAGAGTAATAATAGCTTTGTTTTATCGAAAAATATCAATGAAAATACAGATTATCAAATAATTAGCTCAAATAAAGCGATAATTAATTACGAAAAATTGAATTATCAGCTTACAGTTATCAAAGATCAGTTTCCTTCGATCACTGTGAGTCAGGCACCTGATAGTTTGAAGCTGGCTAGTAGTTATCTTTTAGGAAAAATTAGTGACGATTATGGTTTACGACAATTGCAGGTGGTGTATTATGAAAGTAATAAACCTGCTACTGCCAAACGTGGAACAATTGCAATCAAGCAAGGTGTTTTTGATCAATTTGTTTTTTCTTTTCCTGCTAATCTTCCAGTTGTTGAAGGAGTGACTTATGATTATTATTTTGAAGTTTTTGATAATGATTTTATTCATCATTTTAAAAGTTCGAAATCTTCTGTTTTTTCTAATCGAATTGTAACTGCTCAGGAAAAAGAAGATTTAGTTTTAAAACAACAATCGGACAATATTCAAGGATTGCAAAAATCATTAAAGAGTCAGGACAAGCAATTTTCTCAGTTGGATAAGATTCAGAAATCTGGAAAAGAAAAAGAAAATTTCGAATTTAAAGATCAGCAAAAAGTTTTAGACTTTATCCAACAGCAAAAAAAGCAAGATGAAATGATGCGTAATTTCATGGATAAAATGAAAAATAATTTAGATGAATCTAAACCAAGAGGAGAGGATGAATTTAAAAAAGAATTAGAAAAGCGCATTGAAAATAATAACGAAGAAATTGAAAAAAACAAAAAGCTTTTAGAGGAATTAAAATCTCTAAATGACAAAATGAAAAACGAAGACTTGCTTGATAAATTAGATCAGTTCAAACAAAAGAGTAAAAATCAAGTTAAGAATTTGCAACAGCTAGTCGAGCTTACTAAGAAATATTATGTTCAAAAAAAGGCCGAACAACTAGCTGATAAATTAGATAAATTATCCGAAAAGCAAGATAAGCTTTCCGAGAATGAGAAAGAAAATACACTTTCAAAACAACAGCAAATAAATAATGATTTTGATAAAATCCAAAAAGAATTGGATGATTTAAAAAATGAAAATAAAGAATTAAAATCGCCAATAGATATTCCTAAAGAAGATGCTTCTGAAAAAAGTATTGATGAAGATTTGAAGAAAGCTTCGGATGAATTAAAGAACAATAATTCTTCTAAAGCTAAACCAAATCAAAAGAATGCTTCTAAGAAAATGAAGGCCATGTCTAAGAAAATGGAACAGGGAATGGAAGGAGCTGAGATGGAACAAATGGAAGAAGATGTAAAAATGTTACGCCAAATATTAGACAATTTACTAGCATATTCTCTTTCTCAGGAATCTTTGATGTTGCGTTTTAAATCTTCTAATGCTAGTTCTCCAGCTTTCAATAAGAACATAAAAGTTCAGCAAGATTTACGTTTGCAATTCAAACATGTTGATGATAGTTTGTTTGCTATGTCTTTGAGAAATCCAAAACTAACGGAAGACATTACAAAGGAAGTTGGGAATGTACAATACAATGTTGACAAGGCTCTAGAAACTTTAACCGATTCTCAAATTTCTAAAGGCTACTGCTTCAGCTAATAAACTGGGAGATTTTTTAAGTGAATTGCTTAATAACATGCAAATGTCTTTGTCATCAATGGGACAAGGGAAACCAAAACCAGGTCAAGGACAAGGAATGCAGTTAACAGATATTATTTCGAAACAACAAAGTTTAGGAGAAAAAATGAAACAAGGAATGAAGCCTGGTGAGTCAAAAGAAGGTAAAGATGGAAAAGGAACTTCAGGTAATGGAGAAGATGGAGAAGGAGATGCGCAATCCATTATGGAAATTTACAAACAGCAAAAAGAACTTCGTGATGCTTTAGAAAGTGAGTTAAAAAAGCAAGGCTTGGGTAATGCTGGACAAAGTGCTTTGGAACAAATGAAGCAATTAGAAAAGCAATTACTGAACAAAGGTTTTAAAAATGAAACGCTTCAAAAAGTGATGAATATTAAGCAGGAATTGCTAAAACTAAACAATGCGATTCAGCAACAAGGAGAAGAGAACAAACGACAATCTCAAACTAATAATAAAGACTTTTCTAATCAATCAAGAGCATTGCCTAGTAGCTTGTTAGAATATTTGAATAGCATAGAGATATTAAACAGACAATCATTACCTTTGCGCTCCAATTTTAACCTCAAGGTTCAAGAATATTTTAAAACAAAATGATAAATTTTAACTACGAAAGTGACTTTAATTTAGATAATGAAGAAGCAATTGCTGCTTGGTTATCTGCTGTAATTGTTTCCGAAAAAAAGAAAGAAGGAGAAATTAATTATATTTTTTGTGATGATGAATATCTTCATAAAATGAATCTTGAATATTTAAATCACGATACACTTACTGATATTATTAGTTTTGATTATACTGTTGGTAACGAATTAAACGGTGATGTTTTTGTTTCTATTGAGCGTGTTCAGGATAATGCTAAAGATTTTGAAGTTTCTTTTGAAGAAGAATTAAAGCGTGTTTTAGTTCATGGTGTTTTACACTATTGTGGATACAAGGATAAAGATGATGAAAGCGAACGTATAATGCGTTTAAAAGAAGATGAAAAAATCGCAATGTTCCACGTGGAACAGTAATTATTAATTTTATGATTTTTTCGAAAATGTTTCACGTGGAACATTTGAAATTGCTTAGTAAAAAAAGCTTCATTCGTGAAGCGAATTTTAAACTTGGATTTTGATTTCAAAATGAATTTTGATTCAAAATTGCATCCCTTTCAAGAGGGCAAATAATAAAAATAATGTTTCTAGAAGAGTATGATGTAATTGTTGTTGGTGCTGGACATGCAGGTTCTGAAGCTGCAGCTGCAGCCGCAAATTTGGGTTCGAAAACTTTATTGGTTACAATGAGTTTGCAAAACATAGCTCAAATGTCTTGTAATCCTGCCATGGGTGGAATTGCAAAAGGACAAATTGTTCGTGAGATTGATGCGCTTGGTGGATACTCAGGAATTGTTTCTGATCG
>NCET01000502.1 GCA_002280815.1 Flavobacteriales bacterium 32-34-25
GATGCAGAATGTTTGAGGTGAAGTAACAATTGGGGTTTGCGTATCCTGAATTTTTACAGTTATAGCCAGTCTTTCGCTTTCACAATTGTTAAGGGTTTGTGTAGCGTAATAGGTTTTATTATTTTGTAATAAGATGGTTTCTGCTAAAACAGTTCCATTGGTAGAATCTTCATACCATTTAAGATTCGAGCCTGAAATAGAAAGATTGGCAATAGTCGCATTTTCATCAATACAAAATAATTGATTGTTATTTCCAACTGGTAATGGAGTATTGTAAACTCTAATTAAAATAGGAGTTCTGTCGCTTTCGCATCCAACAGTTTGTGAAGCGTAATAGGTTTTGTTGTCTTCTAGCAAAGTTGCATTTGGTAAACTGGCTGCGGCAAAATTGGTTTCATACCATTTTATATTTTGTCCTGAGATTTGAACATTGTTTAGCGTTGCATTTTCTTTTTTACAAAAAGCCTGATTTGTATTTGCTGTTGGAGCAGAAGGAGTATTGACAACAGAAACGGTAATTTCTATTCTTTCACTTTCACAGTTATTGACAGTTTGCGAAGCATAGTAGGTTTTGCCGTTTTGAAGATTAGTTATGTTAGAGAATAAAGAACCATTATTTAAACTATCATACCATTTTATTGAATTTCCTGTTACTTGAATGTTTGCAATTGTCGGATTTGAACCAGTACAAAACGATTGATTTGCATCGGCTATTGGTGGAGGAGTGTTTCTAATATTAATTAAAACAGCGACTCTTTCACTTTCGCAGCCGTTAATAGTTTGTGAAGCATAGTAAGTGATTCCGTTTTGTAATGAAGTGGTATTGGAAAGTACATTTCCATCGGTCAAGGTATCATACCATTTGATGTTTTGACCAGAAATTATAATATCGCTAATTGTCGCGTTTTGTTGAAGGCAGAAGGTTTGGGGGGAATTAGTTGAGGGTGTAATTGTATTGTTAATGGTTGCAGTAATTGCAACTCTTTCACTTTCACAGGTATTATTTGATTGTGAAGCATAATAGGTGATGTTGTTTTCTAATATTGTTGTTTCTGTTAATGGTGTGACAGAGGTTAAGGAATCGTACCATTTAATATTTATACCATTAATAATAATATCTGAAAGTTTTTTATTTTCACTTTTACAAAAAGTAGGAGATATAAATGTTGGAACTTGAGGTGAATCACTAATGTGTGCTGTTACAGCTAGTCGAGGACTTTCAGGACAATCTTCATTTTGACGTGCTGCATAATAAGTTAAATTATCAACAAGAGGAGTAGTTGCATTTAACGGATTTGTAGAAGTTAATGAATCGTACCATTTTATAGAACTTAAATTAGGATTAAAATTGTTGATTTTAGGATTTTGCGAAGAACAGAAATAATGGTCTTTATCGCCAAATGGTTCTGAGAAATCACAAGGGCCAAGTTTTAAAATAAAACCATCTCTATTGATTGTTCCTTGATTAACAGATTCTAGATTGTAAACAGAGCTTTGAGATGGATTGAAATCGCAAGTCCACATAAAATCACCAGTTAGGTAATTATTTTTATCAACAATTTTTATATTTTCAATTTTTATATAATAACAGTTGTTGTAATTATTTGATATTCCAAACTTAATTACGCTATCAAAATTTCTATTTGAATCAAGTTTCAAATAGAATACTTCAGCATCATATCCGTTAGATGTCATTTTAAAAAGGTTATCAGAAGGGTCTAAATCGATGGTGCCTTTAAATTGTGCCCCAAAAAAATAATTTCCATCATTGTCAGTTGTAACTGCACTAAATATTATATCACCATTTGTAGGTTTTTCAAATTGTTTTACATCTACTAATTCGCCATTTAAATTTAAAAAAAGAATAAAACTGGTATTGAAACTAGAAATATTAAAGACAGCTGAAGAAGGATCTACATCAATTGTGTCGTAGTAATTCTTATATCCAAGGATTGTAATTCCACTACTAGAAACATCAAAAGTTCTTTGTCCTTGATTTGTAAAATCTTTTTGCCAGATTATTGAATTGTTTAAATTGTCTATGTTGTACAATGTATAATTATTTGAATTTTGCACGAGCATATTGATATTTCCATCAGGTCTCACAATTAACTTGTTGTAAGAATTGTCTCTAATATTAAACTGTTTAGTCCAATCAATAATTCCACTGTTGTTTATTTTAAGAAGAAAATTGTCAATACTATTTGAATTTAAATTTAAATTCGGATTATTAGAATCGATTGTAATATTTCCAACAAACCAACCACTAATAAAAATATTATTTTGGTCATCCAAATCAAAAGAATAAGCATACATATTATTATTGTATCCATAGTTTTGTTGAATTTTTTTTGTAGAAATAACGTTTCCATTTGGAGCTATTTTTATAATTGTAAAAAAAGAATCCATTATTCCAAGGTTGATGCTATTGAGTTCTTGTAATATTAATAAAACATAGATATTGCCGTCTGAACCGATTTTTACTCCAATGGCTTGATCTCCTCTTTTTATAGTTCCAAAAGTTTTTCCCCATAAATAGTTACCGTCTTTATCAACTTTAATAATATATGTTCCGGTAAAATTTTGGATAGTACTATTATCAATAATTTCTGCACCTTGAATAGTTGGGTCAAGGTCAAAATATGGAGATTCAGTAGTGCCAATTGTGTAGCTGTTCCCATCTTTATCAATATCACTTGATTTAGCAAATTCATCGTAGTCATGATTAACTCCTTTAATTTGTCTTGCCCATTGAAAATCCTGACTT
>NCET01000503.1:0-1477 GCA_002280815.1 Flavobacteriales bacterium 32-34-25
TCCTGGTTTGGATGACAGAATAACTAACTTCTCTTTGTAAATTCCTTTTTTAATATAAATTTCAACAGCTCCTTCATCGGTATTTGCTGCATCAATTGCAGCCTGAACGGTTTTGAAATCACCGCTTCCATCCTGAGCAACTATTAACTTTTTATCTGAATCTAAATTTAATTCTGCACCAAAACTAGCATTCGAAAAAACACAAAAAAACAATACTAAAATATACTTCATCGTCTAATAATTTAATTACACATTCTTTCAATAAAGAACACAGCGAACTCCAAAAATACAGAAAAAAACTCAGTTTTCGGTAATCGATTACAAGCTATAAAAAACACGAAATAGCTTCTTATTTAGAAGTTATTATCTTATTTTAGACGGCTATTAAAAAACCGTCAAAACTTCTTCAAAATAATCATTTAATGAAAAACAAAATCCAAAATTCACTTCTACTCCTATTTGTCTTTACAAGCCAGCTTTTTTGGAGTCAGGAAAGCAAAAACAGCTTTCTTATTGCCAACAAAAATGAAATTGCCTCTATTTACATCGATCAAAATGCAGATCCACTGGTGGTTTGGGCAGTAAACGAATTGGCTACCGACATTCAGGAAATTACAGGACAAAAACCTAAAATTATAAAGTCTCAAAAAACGCCAAATGAAAAAGGAATTTACATTGGACAAATAGATGAAAATCGTTTTAAAAGCTATAAAAAAAGTAAAAAAGGATTATCTGGTTCCTGGGAAAAATTCAGCATCAGTACCGAAAAAAATAATTTATACATTATAGGAAGTGATGTTCGCGGAACGGTTTACGGAATTTTTGAAACTGCCGAAAGATTAGGCGTTTCACCATGGAAATGGTGGGCTGACGTAAACAATATTAAAAAAGAAACATTAGTTTTAAATCTTCCTGCGAATGGTATTACCGAAAATCCTTCGGTGCAATTTCGTGGCATCTTCTTAAATGATGAAGATTGGGGACTACAACCTTGGGCGGCAAAAACTTTCGAAAAAGAAACGGGAGATATTGGCCCTAAAACCTACGAAAAGATATTCCAATTGCTGTTGCGTTTGAAAGCCAACACCATTTGGCCAGCCATGCACGAATCGACCAAAGCATTTTTTAAAATCGAAGGCAATAAAGAAATGGCTCAAAAATACCATATTCTGTTAGGAACTTCGCATGCCGAACCGATGTTGAGAAACAATGTTGACGAATGGAAAAAAGAAACTATGGGTGCTTTTAATTATTTTACCAATAGCGAAAACATCAATAAATATTGGCAAGATCGTTTGAATGAAGTTCGCGATAGCAAAGCAGAAGCCACTTTCACACTTGGAATTCGCGGGGTTCATGACAGCCAGATGGAAGGCGCTAAAAGCACTGAAGAAGCCAAAGAAATGGTTGAAAAAGTAATTGTAAAGCAACGCGAAATGTTGGCTTCAACCTTTAAAAAACCTATCACTGCGATACC
>NCET01000503.1:1508-3116 GCA_002280815.1 Flavobacteriales bacterium 32-34-25
CTACGCCAATGGAGATCAAAAAATGTGGATTGTAAATGTAGGCGATATCAAACCTGCCGAATACGATTTGGAATTCTTCATGGATTTAGCCTGGGATATCAATTCGATAAAACCGAATGGAATCAAGGAGCATTTGACAAACTGGGCTGCAAGAGAATTTAACGAAGCCGTTGCTAATGACGTAAGCAACGTAATGAGTGAATATTACCGATTAGCGATGTTGAGAAAACCCGAATTCATGGGCTGGAGCCAAACAGAACCTACTACCCAAATTAAACCATCTGAATTTACTACTGAAGAAGCCAAACGAAGAATTCAACTTTATGATGAATTAGTTGAAAAAGTAAATCGTTTGTCAGCATCTATTCCTAATGAACGAAAAGATGCCTGGTTCCAATTGGTAGTTTATCCTGTAAAAGGAGCCGCTTATATCAATCATAAATTTCTATATTGGAAATTATCTTTAGAAAGTAAAGAACCAGCAGAAAAAGAAAAATTCGAAAACTTATCGAAAGAAGGTTTTCAGCAAATTGAAAAATTGACTCAGTATTACAATAGCGAAATGAGCAATGGAAAATGGAACAATATGATGAGTATCGCTCCAAGAAAATTACCTGTTTTTGATCCAATAAAATATGATACCGCCGCAAAAATTGAAGAAAACAAAACTACCCCAACTGAATTAATCGCAATTCAGGCAAAAGATTTCACGGCAAATCAAGGTGCTAAAAACTACCAATGGAAACCGATTGAAGGATTTGGATACAGCAATGCAGCCATTACCCTTTTTCCTTTAAAATCAAGTTATTTTGAAACTGAAAAACCTTCGGTGACTTATACTTTCGAAGCTGAAAAAACAGGTGAATACGACATTGAAGTTCGTTTTATTCCAACCCATGCTAACAATTCGGATCATCAGGCGACTATTTCATTCGACGGAAAAACTTCTGAAACATTCAAGCTCAATAGTTACGATAGAAATGCCACATGGAAAGCCAATGTGTTGCGAAATGCAGCGATCTTCACATTGCCTGTAAAAATAGAAAACACAGGAAAACACACTATTTCAATAGCAGTAAATCAAACCGGAATTGTAATTGACCAATTAGCGATTTATCCAAAGGGACAAAAAAAATATGAGATACCATTTAAATAATGGCATCTCATATCTATAAAAAGTCCGCAAGCGGACTATTATTTAGCACACAGATAACACGGATTGAACTGATAAAAAAGGATTTTTTCTTTACTAAGAAAAATTCAATCTGTGATAATCTGCTAAAATCCGTTTGATCTGTGTGCCAATTTTTATCTTGATAGGAACTAATTTATTTATTCAACTCAACTGGAGGTAGATTTTCTACCTCTTTTTTTGTTAAAACTAAATCTCTAATCTTACTCCCTTTTAGGTTTCTGAGTTCTTCGGCGGCGGTTTCGGCAACAATATTAGCTCCTGCTTTTCCCGTATGTGTATGATCTTTTGGATAAAATTCTTTTACTTTTTCTGGCCCTAAAGCTTCAAATTTTTGAGCTACTTTTTTGCTCAAATTGATGTAATCTACTTTTTCGACCTCAGCTACTTGTTGAGACCATTTAATATAAGTTTCG